>JANLXP010000479.1:0-2413 GCA_031365165.1 Alphaproteobacteria bacterium | reverse complement strand
GATGGAAAAGGCGCCCCCGATGTCGACGCAAAACCTCCGTCCGGTTCGCCGGGCGCTGATCTCCGTTTCCGATAAGTCCGGCCTGGTGGAGTTCGCGCAAAGCCTCGCCAAGCTAGGTGTCGAATTGATCTCGACCGGCGGAACCGCAAAGGCGCTGACCGCCGCGGGCCTCAAAGGCACCGACGTCGCGGCCGTCACTGGCTTTCCTGAAATGATGGACGGGCGCCTCAAGACGCTGCACCCACGCGTGCACGGCGGCCTGTTGGCGCTTCGCGACGAACCAAGTCATGCGAGGGCGATGCAAGAGCACGGCATCGAAGGCATCGATCTGCTCGTCTGCAATCTCTATCCATTCGAAGAAACCGTCGCCCGCAAGGCCTCGTTCGAAGAGACGATCGAAAACATCGACATCGGTGGGCCTGCGATGATCCGCGCGGCATCGAAGAACCATGGCTACGTCGCGGTGATTGTCGATGTCGAAGACTACGCGCCCATCCTCGCCGAACTGAACGCAAACAAAGGCGCGCTCTCGGCCGCCACCCGCAAGCAGCTCGCCGCGCGCGCCTACGCCCGCACCGCCGCTTACGACGCCGCGATCTCAACCTGGTTCGGGCAAGAACTTGCGGCTGCACAAAAGCCTGAGGAACGCACGCCGCCACGCCGCTTCGCGCTCGCCGGGCACTTGAAGCAAGGCCTACGTTACGGCGAAAACCCGCACCAAGGTGCCGCGTTCTACGTGACTGGCGAGCAGCGCTATGGCGTCGCGACAGCATCCCAAGTCGGCGGCAAAGAACTCTCCTTCAACAACATCAACGACACCGACGCGGCCTATGAATGCGTGGCCGAGTTCGATCCGAAATCGACCGCCGCCATCGCGATCATCAAGCACGCGAACCCGTGCGGCGTCGCAACGGCCGCGACGCTCGCCGACGCTTACAAACTCGCGCTGCGTTGCGATCCCGTCTCGGCCTATGGCGGCATCGTCGCGTGCAGCCGCACGCTTGATGGCGCGACGGCAACCGAACTCGCGAAGATCTTCACGGAAGTGATCATTGCGCCGGACGCCGACGAAGATGCCCGCAAGATCTTGAGCGCGAAAAAGAATCTGCGCCTGCTTCTTGCTCACGGCATGCCCGACCCCGCAACCGCCGGCATGAACGTGCGCACGGTCGCCGGTGGCTTCCTGCTGCAGTCGCGCGACAACGGCCGCATCACGGAGAAGGAACTGCGCGTCGTCACCAAGCGCAAACCAACGGACCGCGAACTCACCGACCTGCTCTTCGCGTTCCGCGTGGCCAAGCACGTGAAATCGAACACGATCGTCTACGCGAAAGACGGCGCCACCGTCGGCGTCGGCGCCGGCCAGATGAGCCGCATCGACTCCGCCCGCATCGCCGCTTGGAAAGCACAAGAAGCAGCAAAGGCCGCAGGGCTCAGCGAAACTCTAGCGAAGGGTTCCGTGGTCGCATCCGACGCATTCTTCCCCTTCGCCGACGGCCTCATTGCCGCCGCCGAAGCGGGCGCCACCGCCGTCATCCAACCCGGCGGCTCGATGCGCGACGAAGAAGTCATCGCCGCCGCCGACGAACGCAACCTCGCCATGGTCTTCACCGGAATGCGCCACTTCAGGCATTGACGGTAGGTCGCTCATTGCGGACCCAAAGCATGAGGATGAATCCGGGAATCAAGAACAGCAAAATCGAAAGCATTCCGATTTGCTGACTCGCAAACGCAGCCGTGAAGAAGCCAACGGTCGCCGAAGCGAGCCAAGTAATCGACGATCCTGAAAGCGCGTAGATCCCAAAAAATTCGGTCATCTTTTCGGGAGGCGCAATTCGCGCGAGCATCGTGCGGCTATTGGCATAGGCAGCGGTGATCGAAATCGCGATTAGGATCACAATGCCAACGTAAATGAGTTCGGGCCACGTCTTGAAGAACGGCAGCCCAAGCACGTTCTCTTCCGGCGAGGGCATATAGGGGAAAACGTACAGAATTGTGTTTGGTCCCATCCCCAGCGATGCCAACAAGATAATCGCGGTGCTGCCAATCGAAACCAGAATTGCGTTCCGCGAGCCAAGCCTGTCATCGAGCCAGCCGCCGAACACCCCGCCAAACGTTGCGAACACGCTCAACACGACGCCGTAAACGAGCATGTGAAGCGTTCCCCATTTGAACGTGCCGGCGGCATATATCCCTCCGTTAATAAGGATCGCCGTCTTTCCGTCGTTGTAAATTGCTCGAGCAAGCAAATAGAGCGCAATATTCTTGAACTTTCGCAGTGTTCTGATTGTTTCCCTCAAGCGCGCGATGCCTTGACCAACGGCACTGGCGATGCTGACGCCGGTCTTTTCGCGATCCGGGGTAAACAACACCAACGGCAGTGTGAACACGACCATGTAGATGGCGGCGATCG
>JANLXP010000472.1:0-10618 GCA_031365165.1 Alphaproteobacteria bacterium | reverse complement strand
GCCGTCTCCGGCGACGAGCCGCTCAAGAACGACGAAAGCGTCGAACACGACACCAACGAAGAACCGCCGATCGAGTAAGCGCACGTCCCTGGGACCGCCGGCATCCTGCCGGCTCTTTGGGACTCGCCGATATTGCAAGGGCCGGCAGGATGCCGGCGGTCCCAGGCAAGAGCCCAACTCGACCTAGCGCGTCGCGCTCCCTATATTCGGCCCCATGTCCTCCAAGCCCAATCCAGGCCTGGCCGAAGCGCCGGCCGCAATGTTTGTGCCGCACAAGCCTGCGCGCCCGGAGAAATCCGAGGGCGGCAGGCCGTTCAAGGTCGTCTCCGACATGACGCCGAAGGGCGATCAGCCGGCCGCGATCAAGGAACTCGTCAAAGGCGTCAAGGCCAACGAGCGCGATCAGGTGCTGCTCGGCGTCACCGGCTCCGGCAAGACGTTCACGATGGCGCAGGTGATCGAGGCGACGCAGCGCCCGGCGCTGATCCTCGCGCCGAACAAAACGCTGGCCGCCCAGCTCTACGGCGAGATGAAGAACTTCTTCCCCGAAAACGCGGTCGAGTACTTCGTCTCCTACTACGACTACTACCAGCCGGAAGCCTACGTTCCGCGCACCGACACTTACATCGAGAAAGAGAGTTCGATCAACGAACAGATCGACCGGATGCGCCACTCCGCGACGCGCTCGATACTGGAGCGCGACGACGTGATTATTGTGGCGAGCGTGTCGTGCATCTACGGCATCGGCTCGGTCGAAACCTACACGGCCATGACGTTCGACGTGAAAACCGGCAAGCGCATCTCGCGCAACGACCTGCTCGCGAACCTGGTCGCCCTGCAATACCGCCGTAACGACGTGAACTTCGCCCGCGGCGCCTTCCGCGTGCGCGGCGACACGGTCGAAGTCTTCCCGGCGCACTATGAAGACACGGCCTGGCGCATCACGCTGTTCGGCGACGAAGTGGAATCGATCCACGAGTTCGATCCGCTGACCGGCCAGAAGATTGAAGAATTGGATGAGATCAAGGTCTACGCGAACTCGCACTACGTGACGCCGCGCCCCACGCTGACCAAGGCGATGAAGGGCATCAAGGAAGAACTGCGCACCACGCTCGACACGTTCAACAAGGCGGGCAAACTGCTCGAAGCCCAGCGCATCGAACAGCGCACGCTGCTCGACCTCGAAATGATGGAAGCGACGGGCTCTTGCCCGGGCATCGAGAACTACTCGCGCTGGCTCACCGGCCGCAAACCCGGCGAGCCGCCGCCGACGCTGTTCGAATATCTGCCCGACAACGCCATCGTCTTCGCCGACGAAAGCCACGTCACGATCCCGCAGATCGGCGGCATGTATCGCGGCGACTTCCGGCGCAAATTCACGCTGCAGGAATATGGCTTCCGCCTGCCCTCGTGCATGGACAACCGCCCGCTGAAGTTCGAGGAATGGGACGCGATGCGCACGCAAACCGTGTGCGTCTCGGCCACACCCGGTCCGTGGGAGATGGAACGCACCGGTGGCGTCTTCACCGAGCAAGTCATTCGCCCGACCGGCCTAATCGACCCGCCCGTAATCATCCGCCCCGTCGAACACCAAGTCGACGACCTCGTCGCCGAATGCAAAGAGGTGGCGGCAAAAGGCTATCGCACGCTCGTCACCGTCCTGACGAAGAAGATGGCCGAAGACCTGACCGAATACCTGCACGACCAAAAGATCCGCGTGCGCTACATGCACTCCGACATCGAAACGTTGGAGCGTATCGAGATCATCCGCGACCTGCGCCTCGGCGCGTTCGACGTGCTGGTCGGCATCAACTTGCTTCGCGAAGGTCTCGATATTCCGGAATGCGCGCTCGTTGCGATCCTCGACGCTGACAAGGAAGGCTTCCTGCGCTCGGAAACCTCGCTGGTGCAGACGATCGGCCGCGCCGCCCGCAACATCGACGGCCGCGTCATCCTCTACGCCGACAAAGAAACGAACTCGATGAAGCGCGCGATGGCCGAAACCAGCCGCCGCCGCGCGAAGCAGGACGAGTACAACAAAGCGAACGGCATCACGCCCGAAAGCGTGCGCAAGTCGATCGCCGACATCATCAAGAGCCCTTACGAACGCGACCACGTCATCGTCGACATCGGCACCACGAAGGACGGCAAGCCGCTCATCGGCCACAATTTGCGCGCCCACATCACCGACCTCGAGAAGCGCATGAAGGAAGCGGCAAGCGACCTCGAGTTCGAAGAGGCCGGGCGCCTGCGCGACGAAATCAAACGCCTGCAAGCAACCGAACTCGCCATCGCCGACGACCCGTTCGCACGCCAAGAAGCCGTCGCCGAAGCCGCCGAAGAAGCCGCCGCCCGCAAACGCCCACGCCCCCGCGAAGACGGCAGCGAACCCGCCCCGATGCCCACCGGCAAATCCACCGGCGGCCGCCCAGGCTCACGCCAGTTCCGGGGACGCAGGCGCTAATCCTTGTTGCGACACAACTGCGCCTTGCCTTGGCTCGTCGATCTCCGCTACTAGCCGCCCTCAACGAACCTCAATCCGAGCGACCAATGTTTATGCGCATGTATTTCGCGCCGCCGCCGGTAGGCCGGGCTTAAAGCCCGTCGCCGCGTAATCGCGGCTGCACCCAAACCACATCACTGCCAACTCGTGCGTGACGAACGCGCGAGATCGAGAGTTCGCGCCCATGTACGTGCGCTTTATCATCCTGACGCCAGACCGGCGTCCGGCACCGGGACTATTTCGCTCAGACTTCCATCTTGAAGACGAGCCAACCGCGCCCGAGTGGGTCCGCCTCGCAGCGCAAGAACACTACGCGTGGTTCAACAAGAACCTAGCCGTGCCGCGCCGCTTCACGGTCGTGTCGCGCCGCCGTCACGTCTATGCTGGCATCTGCTGGTTTCGCCCGACGGCGCACGAACACATCGCGCGCGCACGAGATCTCGCGATGCTGATCGCCGAAGCTGGCCGCCCGACAACGATGGTGACCACGCGCCACGTGGGCCAAGTGCTCTACTGCGACGACATCCAGATCGTGGCGAAGCCGGAGGAACGCACGCGGCTCACGGCATAATTCACCACGGCGTGACGACGAGATTGTCCTTGTCGATGCGCCCGATTTTCGTGCGCAGCGTTTCGTCGTCGAGGTCGGTGGTCTGCGGCAATAGCTTGCGGATCAGTGCGAGATCCGCGTCGGGTGCGGGGGCAACCGCGCCGGCCAACCGCTCGCTGAACGCAAGGCCCGCGACAGGTTTCGGCACACCACTCCCGCAAAGCGCAACAGTTTTCAGCGTGCCTGGCCGCGTCGTCGGCGCCGACAAGCACACGCCCGCTTTCGTCAGCACGCCGATGCGGTTCGCGCCTGCAATCACATAGGTCGCACCCGCGAGCCCGCCGATATAGGCGCGCTTCACCGAACGTGCGCGCGTGTTGACGATCACGACCGAGCCGCCGCGTCCGACCTGCACACCGCGCGTCTCGATCGCGAGCGGCCCCTTGTCCGTCATGATGACCGGACGCCCGTCATGCGAGCGGCCCAAATAAGCGACATCGCCGAGGTCGAGCCCCGCCGACGGCAACGTCGACAATGCAAGTCTGTACGCATCGACTTCGCCGTCATTGAGCCGCCCGCGCACGGCAAGCGTTCCGTCCGCTCCGATCGGCGGCTTGTCGACGCGCGCAAAATCCCAATGCATGTGCATTTCGATGCAGCCGGCAGCGTCTTTCGCGCAGACCGTATGCGCGGCCAGACGCAATGGTGCGCCGGCGGCCTCCGCCGCCAAAGCAGCGGTTGCAAATACGATGACAACAGATCGAACGAGCGCCATGGCTTGCCTCAGCCTCGACCGGCTGAACAAAGCTTACCCCCAAACGCGCCGACTTGCGCGCCACACGTCAATGGTAAACCGCGCGCGGGAAGACGCGTTCGCACTCACCTGGCTCGCGAACGCCATTCTCCTCGCGCGCGAAAAGCGCCGCAGATCCGCGGGCTAACCGCCGTAGAAGAAGCTCTCTTCGACAATCTTGCCGTTCTTCACGGTGTAGACGCCGACTTCGTCCATGGTCTGGCGCGCCTGGCCCTTCGGCGTGACGTCCATCTTGAAGCGCACCACAAACTGGTCGCCGCTGACATAAGGCCCTTCGACCTTCACGTCGTGCACGGCGTGGTTCGCGTACCACCACTGGCTTTTGCCCTCGACGGCTTTGCGGCCTTGCAGCTTCGCCATCTCGCCTTCCATAGCTTCGCGGCTGATCACATCCTCGGCCCAAAACTTGTCGCCGGCTTGGGCAAGTTCGCCCTTCTGACAAAGCTCGGTGAAGGCCTTCGCAACTGCTTTCGTATCCATGTTCATCTCCATCGTTAGCCCCCATACCCGATTGTGGCCGGACCGAGCGGCGAAGACGAATCACAATCGCAAACACGCGACCGCGCGCAGCGCCGCCGGGGTACAACCCCGCGAAAAGCAAAACGGGCGCCGTTTCCGGCGCCCGCTGCAAAAAGTCCTTATGCGAAGAGGGCGTTAGCCGCCGACCACGATTGCGCCGTAGTCCTGCGTGTTGAACGCCGGACCATTGCGGTCGTTGTCTTGCGCCGTGCCGTCTACGCCGAAGTGGAACGTCAGACCGATTTTGATCGTGTGCGTGTCCTTATCGATGCTACCCGGATTGAAGTCCGCTTCCGTCGAGCGGCCCTCATAGGCAACCCACAGGCTGAGCGGCTCTTTCTCTTCCGGCCAGTATTCGGCCTTAGCACCCCAGTGCGTCGTGTTGACGTCGGCATTGCCGAACAGCGCTTCGCCCGAGATGTAACCGAGGTTCGCGCTCAGCGCGAACTTCGGCGTCGCATACCAACGCACTTCAGCGTTCGCAAACCACGCGTTGTTCAAGAACAGATCGTCCGGACCGCCGAAGTTATCTGCGCTCGAGTCGAGGTAACCGCCCTCAAGCCCGAACGTGAAGTTGTTCCAGTAGTACTGGCCCTGCGCGCCGACGAAATAGTATTCGCCATCCGTCGAAGTGCCGCCAAACGTCGGACCCGACGCAACGCCCGCACCCGCGAACAGGCCGACCGAGTAGTTGCCGTTGCGATAGTAGACGTGCGCCGCACCCTGGAAGCCAGCATCGCGATCAAGCGAGAGGCCTGGATTGTTGTTATCCGAGAAAGCGCCCGTACCGGCGAAATCGAACTGCAGGTTGATGTTGTTCGAGAACGCGACATTCACTTTCGCGTCGCCCGAGATCGATGTGTACGAGTCGTCGAAAATTCCGCCGAGATCGTCCTGCGACGTATGCCCAACAGCGAGGCTCACGTTGCCCGTGAACTTGTTCGCGCCCGCGACGCCGACGCTCGACAACGCGAGCACGCACAGCGCGGTACCGGCCATACCGGCCAACTTCCAATTCATGCAGATTCTCCATTTACCCAGGGATTGAACGTCGAGGAAGGCTACCCGCTTGATTCATTAGGGTTTTCGCGGGCAGAAAAGGTGGCGGACAATCTCATGTGGTTTACCGCAAAGTAAAGGGACAAATTGCGACGAGTCATCGCAGTCGCGAGCAGAGTCTTCGCGTTGAAATACATGCGGGTAGTGCTCGAAAAAAACCAAGGTACATTGCGGTATACTATGGTTAATTTCTCCAATAGTGGTACCACCCTTGGAGCAAGGCCTTAGCTGTCCGGGGTGCCATGCAGCAATAGCTGTGACTAGCGTACTTTTGCGTGCGCCGACCCATTCACACACGCTAGCGTTGGCGCCGTCGCCCATTTACTATTGGCCTGACGGTCTTGCCATCAGAGCGGGACGAAGAGGGGTTTTGCGTGGGCGACATTGTCGGCGCCGTATCGAAATTCGCCGCGACCGCGACGTCGGGGGAACTGCTGCTGCTCACCGCAGTCGCAGCGCTCATTGTCGCCCTTGTCAGCCTTGGCTTCGGTCATTGGCGTCTGCGCCAACGCCACGCTCTGGTCGAAGCCGAACTGTTCGAAAACACCGTCGGCAAAGAAAGCACGAACTGGACGAACGCTGCGCTCAACCTCGAGCGTCAGGCAAAAGATCCGGGCATCGTCGCGCGTTCGAGCGTGATGACACATCTCCACATGCTCGACGAAGCGGCAAACGCGTGGCTGAAGGGAAGCCAGTGGCACGAAGCTCTGCGTGTGACGCAAGAACTGCTTCGCGAGTGCTGCCACGCCATCATCCGGCCCAGCATAAATCAGGACGATTTTCGCGCGACGTCGGATCTGATCAAACGCGGTCTTGAGAAGTATCCCGATCTGTCGAAGGCCGCGAACGAAGGCGTCGACAACGCGCTCGATTTTCTAACCGCACGCGACGCTACGTTATCGGTGCTGAACGGCTCGGCCCTGATTCAAGATTTGCGCGATCAACTTGAAGAGGTCCGCACGGCTCTCGCCAGCAAGGCGCACAGGCGCTCGCGCGCCGCTTGACGCTTCAGACCAATTTCGAATTCAGATAGGCCGAGAACTCTTTCGAGCTCGGCTTGTGTTCTTTCAAAATCAGAATGACGCGATGGATCTGCGCGTCGTTCACGCCGAACTTCTTCATCCGTTTGATGAGTTCTGGATCGCGCAGGCGGCTGACGAGTTCGCCCGGCTCCATCGACGCGAAGTCGTGGATCGCGCTCTTGACCGCCTTCAACACGTTGCTGGACATGGTTAGAAACCCTCAGTCGAACTCTTGCCGATAGTAACTCACTACGACACCCATGTCCCTCTCGCCTGTTCGGCGAGCGCGCGGCGATAATTTCTCCGGATCGACGAATGGTAGCCCGCCGCTCAATTCCGTGACATCTTAGGAAAACACCTATCTGGGGAATCGCAATGACTGGTTTCGCCGCATTGGGCCGCATTTTGCTCGGCCTCTATTTCCTCGCGGCCGGCGCGGGAAAGATCATGGCACCGATCCCCGCAGAGCAGATCGCTCACATGACCGCGAGCGGCGTTCCGTCGGCGGAGTTGATGTTCGTGCTCGCCGGCGCCTGCGAAACGATCGCGGGCATTTGCATGATCTTAGGCCTTCATACGCGCTTGGTTGCGTTCTTGCTGGCGCTGTTTTGCGTGCTCGTCTCGGTCGCATTACATGCATTCTGGCGCGAACCGGAAGGCCACGAAAAGTTCGTGCAGATGATCATGTTTATGAAGAACTTATCGACGATGGCGGGCCTGTTCGCATTCGTCGGTTTCGGTTCCGGCCCGCTGTCGCTCGACCGTTTCTTCGGCAAAGATTAGGCGCTGGCCGCAAACGGCCTGTCGTGAATCCACTGCGAGAGAATGAACTTCTCGTTGCGCGTGACCGGCAGCGCTGCGTGCAGACTCTAGCGGTCAGGCACGCCTTGCTCGTCGACATGCGCGAAGAACACGCCGTCACCCGTCTTACCGCGGTGACGCAGGCCCACGTTCGGAAACTCCAGTTCGCCGCCGTCGTAGTCGTCGTTTAGATAAAGCAGGAACGTGGCGATCCTGTCCCCTTTATAGTCGCCGCTCTGACCGTACCCTTGATCGCCCAAGCGCAGCGCGTCGTAGTGCGGCTTGATCTCCTGCCCCAACGCATAGTGAAAAATCTGCGGCGGCTCGAAGGCGACTGTCGGCATGCCCGTGATCGCCGCGACCCGTTCGCGCACGACCTGCAGTACGCAGTCGGCCCCCACGATATCGAATTTGAAATCGCTGCAGGTTCGCGACGCGAGGAAGTTCGACTTCTGCCCGTCGAACATCATCGAGCGCTGATATTTGCCCTGCCCCCGCGCGATCAGCCACTCGCACACGACCGCCGGCACGAAGTTGTCGACCACACGAATACGCGGCGCTTCGCAGATCGAGCGGCGCTCCGGCGGCGTCTTCCACGCCTTGATGTCGACGCGCTTCTTCAATGCGGGCCAGTCGCTCGAAGTTGCGTCGTGAGCGAGGATGCGCAGTTGCCCCTGCGCCTGCGCCGAACCGCGCTCTGCCGCATGCTGCAATAGGTCCAGCGCATCGGGCCAACTCGCTGCTGAAAACGCGCCCGTCGCCCTGATCGTCGCGACCTGACACAGCGCATCGGCGTCCTCGCGTTCGGAAGCCCAAAAAAGCAGCTCCAGTCCCTCCTTAGGCTCGAACGGCGCATCGCGCCCGACAAGCAGACGCAATCCCGCCGCAGTGGCGGCGGGCGCCGAACCGCGCTTGGCCTCGGCGCGAAGCTGATCAATCGTGGGCGTGCTCATGTTCAAGACCGAGTGGGTTCGATGCGGAATTGTTGATTCTGCGAACTACGGCGCGCAGGTCAAGTTTTCCAACGTAGCCGAATCCTGCTTAACGTCGCCTCGTCCTCACGCGGAGACCACCGATGCTGACGCTTTACCAAGATCCCCGCTCCGGCAATTGCTACAAGGCCGTCCTGACCGCCGCCCATCTGGGCATTCCGCTAAAGACGGTCGACATCGACGTCATGGAAGGCCTGACGCGCAAGCCGGACTTTCTGGCCAAGAACCCGAACGGCCGCGTTCCGACGCTTGAGTTCGACGACGGCCGCCACCTGCCCGAATCGAACGCAATCATCTGGTACCTGGCAGAGGGCTCGCCTTTGATCCCAGCGGACAAGTTCGCACGCGCACAAATGTTGCAATGGATGTTCTTCGAGCAATACAGCCACGAGCCATACATCGCCGTCGCCCGCTTTTGGATGGCCTTCGTGTCGAAAGAACAGCTGCGCCAGAAGGAACACCTCATTCCCGAATGGCACGCAAAAGGCAACGCCGCCTTGGGCGTCATGGAAGGCCAGTTGAAAAAGCAGGATTGGTTCGTGGGCCAAGCCTACTCCCTCGCCGACATCGCCCTCTACGCCTACACCCACTGCGCCGAAGAAGGCGGCTTCGACCTGAAGAAATACCCAGCCGTCTCCGCCTGGTTGTCCAGGGTTGCGGGGACAAGCGGCTTCGTCCCTATGGGGGGTCTCTCGCGCTGACCGGAGCCACCGTGCTATCCACGGGCCGGGAAAATCAGCCAAGGGGTTCCTCACATGAAGACGTTTCGCGCTGCACTCATGCTCGGGTGCGCAATCACTCTCGCCGGCTGCGGCGGATCGGATCAAAAAACGGCCGCAGGCGGCAAAGCAACCGCTGCCGACGCCGACAAGTTCGTCGCCGATCTGAACGACGACATCCGCAAGATGTCGCCTTATTGGCAATCGGCAGCCTGGTTGCAACAGACCTACATCACCGACGACTCGCAGCTGATCAATTCGCGCGCGAACGAAGAATATCTGAACTGGCAGTCCCGCCGCATCGAAGAGTCGAAACGCTTCAATGGCGTCGAAGGGATGAGCGCCGACACCGCGCGCGCGATCATGCTGCTCAAGAACGTCAGCGCGCCTGCGCCCAGCGACACCGCGCTACAGGGCGAACTCGCGAAGATCCTGACCAAGATGGACGCGAACTACGGCGCCGGTAAATGGTGCCGGACGCCGAATGAGTGCCTCAACCTCGACGAAATCGAAAAGATCATCGACGACCCGAACCAAACACCCGAAGCGCGCGCCGCCGCTTGGAAAGGCTGGCAAGAAACTGCGCGGCCCATCCGCAAAGACTATCAGCGCTTCGTCGAACTCGTGAACCAAGGCGCGAAGGAAATGGGCTTTGCCGACGCTGGCGAAGTCTGGCGCGGCGGCTACGATATGACGCCGGCAGAATTCTCGGCCGAGACTGAGCGTCTGTGGGCGCAGGTGAAGCCGCTCTACAACGAGCTGCACTGCTACGTCCGCACGAAGTTGAACGCGAAATACGGTGACGCCGTCGTGCCGAAGAACGGCACAATTCCGTCGCATTTGCTGGGCAACATGTGGGCTCAACAGTGGAGCAACATCTATCCGCTGGTCGAACCCTACAAAGGTATCGCAAGCCTCGACGTGACCTCAGCCCTCAAAAAACAACGCGAGGCGCTGTTCGCCGAACTGCGCAAGACCGAAAAGACCTCGACGCCGGTCGAGTTCGCGGAGGTAAGCCACAAGGCCGACGTCGCGATGTCGGTGAAAATGGCGCGAACCGCGGAAGACTTCTACGTTTCGCTTGGGATGCCGAACCTGCCGGAATCGTTCTGGAAGAAGTCGATGCTGACGCGTCCGCGCGACCGCGATGTGGTTTGCCACGCCAGTGCCTGGGACCTGAACATGGCAGGCGACGTGCGCATCAAGCAATGCATCGAGCCCACGGAAGATCAGCTGACCACGATCCACCACGAGCTCGGTCACATCTATTACGACCTGATGTACAACCCGCTGCCGCCTATGTTCCAAGGCGCAGCGCACGACGGCTTCCACGAAGCAATCGGCGACACGATCACGCTGTCGTTGACGCCGGGGCACTTGAACAAGATCGGCCTCGTCCCGGCGCAAAAAGCGGACCCGAAAGCCGTCATCAACTCGCAGATGAAGTGGGCACTCGACAAGATCGTGTTCCTGCCCTGGGGCAAGCTCGTCGATCAGTGGCGTTGGAAGGTCTTCTCTGGCGAAATCAAACCGGATCAATACAACGCCGGTTGGTGGAAGCTGCGCGAGGAGTATCAAGGTGTCTCGGCACCGGTCGCACGCACGGAAGAAGACTTCGATCCGGGCGCGAAGTACCACA
>JANLXP010000464.1:0-1081 GCA_031365165.1 Alphaproteobacteria bacterium | reverse complement strand
CGGCGCTGCGGACGCTCTCTTCCTGCATATAGAGCCGCTCACCTTGGCTCTTGTGGCAGTTGAGGGCGCGGACCTTCGTTTTGAGCTGGCCGTCGATCTGCTCAAAAACGGTGGGCGCGAAGTTCGGGTACGAACTGGGTGTCTCGTAGCCGAGTAACTGCAAGACGTGGCGGCAACTCACCGCCGAGGCCTCGTAGACCGCGCGATGGTCCTGGTGGCGATCATGCTGAAACATCGTGTAGGCGCGATCCGGTTTGAGCGAACGCACGTGCTCATCAAGCGTGGCGATTATTTCGTTCAAACTGTATGTCAGCTTGGTGTCTTCGAAATCGTAAATGGCAACATCGCGAATACCCAGCGTCCCCAGTGCAGCCATAGACTCGCGTTCGCGGTCTGCCTCCGAAAGCGTGCCGCGGCGGCCCTTTGAAAAGATAACGGCCTGAATGCGCGCACCGGCAGCCACATGCTTTGCGAGTGTGCCACCGCAACCGAGCTCGATGTCGTCGGGATGCGCGCCGATCGCCAGGATGGAAAGTCCATCATGGGTCTTTGATCCGACACTGTCCCTCATATTGACCTCCCGACTTCACCCCGCCGGGATTTTGAACCGAATTCGTTCAGGATTTATAAACGGACGGCTCCGTTTGGGCGCCGATTCGACACTTCTTGGATCGTCCCTTGCGTGCTCAGCGCGCATTCTTTCCTTGGCTTGGTCCCTATTGCAGCCAGTGGGGCGTAGCCTCAGTTCGCGCGCGTTCATATCTTGTTAGGCAGCTCCTGCGAGTTCTGGGAGGTTAGGGCTGATTCTGGCCGTTTGAGGCGGAGGGTTCGATATGGCTATGGCTGGTGTGGGTGCGAACTTCGATATCGGGCGCGTGGTCCAACGGACGATAGCGCTGGTTGGGCGCAATTTCGTGCCGTTTTTCGTCTTGGCGTTGGTGCTGACGGGCTTACCGTCACTGCTTTTGCAAGTCGCAATGCCGCGAGATCCGACGGCGATCCAGCAAGCGCCTGGCGCCTATTTCGTGTCGATTGTCATCGGGGCGCTGGTGTCGGTTGCGACCGGCGTCATTCTGCAGGG
>JANLXP010000044.1:0-11261 GCA_031365165.1 Alphaproteobacteria bacterium | reverse complement strand
TGGTGCGGCGGCGCAATCTGCTTGCGGAAGAAATTATCCGCCAATTGAAGCGACGCTCTATCCCGGTTGCCGGTGCTGACCGGTTGAAGTTGGCCGAACACATCGCGGTCATGGATTTGATCGCGCTGGCGCGGTTTGCGCTCATGCCGCGGGACGACTTGATGCTTGCCACGGTGCTGAAGAGCCCGCTCTGCGGGATCGACGAAGACGCATTGTTCGAGCTTGCGCACGGCCGCACGCGGCCGCTGTGGTCGGTGCTGCGGGACAAGGCCCACGATCCGCGGTATGCGGACGCCCTGTTGTTCCTTGATCGCGTCTGGGATCAAGCCGATCGCCTGCCGCCTTATGAGTTCTTTGCCAGCGTGCTTGGTGAGATGGGCGGGTGGACGAAGATGCTGGCGCGGCTTGGCTTCGATGCCGCCGACCCGATCGAGGAATTCTTGAACGCGGCCTTGGAGTTCGAGCAAGCGCATACGCCCTCCCTTGAGGCGTTCCTCCATGCGATCGAGAACACGCAGACCGAGATCAAGCGCGATCAGGATCGAGGCGAAGGGTCCGTACGCGTGATGACGGTGCACGCCGCGAAGGGGCTTGAGGCGCCTGTTATCATTCTACCGGACACTTGCACGACGCCGCGTCATGGTCGGCACGACAAGGATTTGCTGGACGCGGAACGCGTGCCCCTTTGGAAGATCGAGGTGAAGCGCGACGATCCGGTGCGGGCCAAGGCACGCGCCGACGGTAAAGAGGACCGGATGCGCGAGTACCGGCGGCTGCTCTATGTGGCGCTGACGCGTGCGCGCGATCGTCTCTATGTGTGCGGCTATGAGGGCCGTGACGGGCGTGAACGCGGGTGTTGGTTCGACGTCGTTTCGGCCGCGATGACCAAGCTTGATGCGGATCAAATCGTTGAAGAGACCGGCGAAGTTCTGCACCGCTTCGGCGAGATACCGCTTCCGGAACAGCGGCGTGCGGCCTCGGCCGCCGCAGTGATGCCCGCGCTTCCGGTGTGGTTGCGGGAACATGCGCCGCGCGAACGCACGATCGAGCGCGTCGAACCGTCGGTCGTGGTGCCATCCGTGCGCCGGCGCGGTGACGGCGCGGGCGGGGGCTTGGAGCGCGGCCGCGCGATCCACCGCGCGTTGGAGCGGCTTGGGTCCGCGACCGCGGAACGGTGGAGCGACATTGCGCGCGAAACGGCGCTTGGGTTTATCGACGATCCGGTGTTGGCGCAGGCGGCGGCGAACGAAGCGTTGGCAGTGCGGCGCGATCTGTTGCTCAGTCATTTGTTCGCGCCGGGGTCTTATGGCGAGGTGCCGTTGCGCGGGCTTGTCGATTGGCGCGGTAAGACGGTCGACGTCGCTGCGCGGCTCGACCGTGTTGTCGTGCGCGAACGCGATGTGCTGATCGTCGAATTCAAGACCGACAGGGTGGTGCCAAAGGCCCTTTCGGCGATCCCTTCGAACTATGTGGCGCAGCTGGCGCTTTACCGCATCGCTGTGGAGCGCCTGTTCCCCGGGCGGGCCGTGAATTGCGCCATTCTCTGGACGGTTGAGCCGCGCCTTGGGTTACTGCCATCAAGCTTGCTTCAGGAGGCCGTGAGCGCGCTTGACCCCCCGGCAGGGGGTACCTAGATTTTGTACCCAAGCTATTGCAAAGGACGATGACAATGCCTTCCAAAGTAACGGATGCCAGTTTCGACAAGGACGTGCTGAATTCGTCGACGCCGGTGCTGGTCGATTTCTGGGCCGAATGGTGTGGGCCTTGCCGCCAGATTGCGCCCGCGCTTGAAGAATTGTCGGGCGAGTTCGGCGGGAAAATCTCGATCGCGAAAATGAACATCGACGAGAATCCGACGATCCCGACGCGATTCGGCGTGAAGAGCATTCCGACGCTCATGATCTTTAAGGGCGGCCAAGTGGCAGCGACGAAGGTCGGTGCGCTCTCGAAACAACGCCTCAAAGAATGGATCGATTCGGCGCTCTAAATTTGCCGCAGAAATTCAAAGCCGCCCCGATTTTCGGGGCGGTTTTTTGCATCCAGAGATGACTCGACGAGGCTGCGGAGATGCGCCTACGGTCGTTGCCCCATAGAGATTTACGATTCGAGGAAACCGATGAGCGTGACCGTTACCGATGCGACGTTTCAGCGTGACGTCCTGGGATCGCAGAAGCCCGTGTTGGTCGATTTTTTCACGGAGTGGTGCGCGCCGTGTAAGCCGCTTGCGGTTTCGTTGGACGAGCTGTCAGGCGAGATCGGCGACAAGATCACGATCGTGAAAGTGAATGCCGAGACGAGCCCGACGGTGACAAACAAATACGGCGTGCGCGGGTTTCCGACGATGCTGATCTTCAAGGGCGGCGAGGTTGCGGCTTCGCGTAGCGGCGCGATCCCCAAGAACAAGATCCGCGAGTGGATCGAGCAGAGTATTTGAGCGCGCGCTAAGCGGCTAAGCGTTTTCGCGTAGGACGGCGCCCGCAAGGCGCAGCGAGCCGCAGAGGACGATGCGCGGCGGCGTTTTCGATTTGACCATTTGGCTGCGCGCTTCGATCTGCAGCATCGCGTCTTCAATCGAGGGTGCGGGGTGCGCGTCGAGGCCTTCAGCACGCGCGGCATCGTAAAGTTGCCCGGCGCCAAGACTGCTGGCATCGCCCGGGATTTCGACCGTGGTGACGTGTTTGGCGAGGCCGCGGAACGCCGCGAAGAAGCCGCGCGGGTCTTTCGTTTGCAGCATGCCGCAGACCAGGTAGAGCGGGCGCGGCTGTGTTTCCTCAAGGTCGGCGATAGCGTGGGCGAGCGCGCGGCCGCCATGCGGATTGTGCGCACCGTCGAGCCAGATCTCCGCGTCCTTCGGGGCGGCGTTGACCAGCGGGCCACGCGTCAGGCGTTGCATGCGTGCCGGCCAATCGACACTCATCAAGCCGTCTTCGAGGGCGCGGTCTTCGACCCCAAAGCTCGACTTGCGCAGCGCCGCGATCGCCAGTGCCGCGTTGACGATTTGGTGCGCGCCGGGGAGGCGCGGCATGGGCAAGTCGATCAGACCGTTCTCGTCTTGGAACACCATGCGGCGGTGTTCTTCGTAGGCCATGAAATCCTGGCCCCAAATCGCGAGCGGTACGTCGCGGCGTGACGCGAGGCCTTCGATGAGCTCGCGCGCCTCGTCGGTTTGCGGCCCAAGAATGCATGGAACCTTCGCCTTCAAGATGCCGGCCTTTTCGGCGGCGATCGTTTTGATGTCGTCGCCCAGGTACTGCTGATGGTCGAGGTCGATGGGCGTGATGATGGTGACGGCCGGATGCTCGATCACGTTCGTTGCGTCGAGGCGGCCGCCCAAGCCCACTTCCAGGATCAGGGCGTCGGCTTTGCGGCGCGAGAAGGCAAGGAAGCCCGCGGCGGTCGTGATCTCGAAGAAGGTGATCGGATCGCTGCCGTTTGCAGCTTCGCATTCCTCGAGCAAGGCTTGCAGTTCGTCCTCGTCGATTAGCTTGCCGCTTAACCGGATGCGCTCGTGGAAACGCACGAGATGGGGCGACGTGTAGACATGGACGCGCTTGCCCGAGGCCTCCAGCATCGACCGCAGGAAGGCGCAGGTCGAGCCTTTGCCGTTTGTGCCGGCGACATGGATGACCGGCGGCAGGCGGCGCTCCGGATTGCCGAGCTTCGTCAGCAGGCGTTCGATCCTGTCGAGCGACAGGTCGATGACCTTCGGATGAAGTTCCATCAGGCGGGCGAGGATTTCGTCGCTGGCCAACGCGTCCGGGGGCGGGCCGCTCATAGTGTCGGCTGTTTGGGGCCCGCGTAAGACGGCATCGCGTATGGGCTTGCCTCGTAAGAGGGCCTTGCGGCGACGGCGCGCGCTGTCTTGCGTGTGAGCAGTTTCAAGATGCGCCCGATTGCTTCGCGCAGTTTGTGGCGGTGGACGACCATATCGACCATGCCATGATCGAGTAGATATTCCGCGCGTTGAAAGCCTTCGGGCAGTTTTTCGCGAATCGTGTTTTCGATCACGCGGGGGCCGGCGAATCCGATCAACGCGCCCGGTTCAGATACGTGGATGTCGCCCAGCAACGCGTAAGACGCGGTCACGCCGCCCGTGGTCGGGTCGGTGTGGCAGACGATGTAGGGCAAGCCCGCCTCGCGCAGCATCTGCACCGCAATCGTGACGCGCGGCATCTGCATCAGCGAGAGGATACCTTCCTGCATGCGCGCGCCGCCGGACGCGGTGAACAATACGAACGGGGTCTTGTGATCGATCGCGGCGCGCATCGCGGCGATCAAGCCTTCGCCGACCGCCATGCCGAGCGAGCCGCCCATGAAATCGAACGATTGGATTGCGACGGTGGTGCGCACGCCGGTGATGCTTCCGCGGGCCGCCTTCAACGCGTCGAGCTCGCCGGTTTTCGCGCGCGCTTCGCGCAAGCGGTCGGCGTAGCGTTTCTCGTCTTTGAACTTGAGCGGGTCGAGCGGCACTTCGGGAAGCGCGATATCTTCCCAGGCGCCTTCGTCGAACAGTGTCTTCATGCGCGCCACCGCGCCGATGCGCATATGGCAGCCGCAATGCATGCAGACATAGGACGCAGCTTCGAGGTCGCGATGGAAGATCATGCCGTCGCAAGACGGGCATTTGCGCCAGAGGTTATCGGGCGCGTCCGACTTTGCGCTCCAGAGCGATTTGATTTTCGGGCGGACGAAGTTGGAGATCCAATTCATGCCTGACCGCTACACCTGACCGAACAAGTTGTTTACCATATCCCCTGCGATCCGCCCCTGTCAGTTGCGGGCGCTGTGGGCCGCGGTTGCGAGTCGACGAACCAAGCTTAGCACAGCTTCTGCGGCGCCTGGCGAGACTTTGCCGCTGGCGTCGGTAAACCGGCCGATTTCGGTCACCAAAGCCGAGCCAACGACGGCTGCATCGGCCACCCTTGCGACGGCCTTTGCGTCGGCCTCCGTCTTGATGCCAAAGCCGACCGCTACAGGGAGAGATGTGGCAGCTTTGAGCGGTTTCAAGGCCTTGGCGACCGCCTCTGCGTCGATCTCCTTGCTGCCCGTCACGCCAGTGATCGACACGTAGTAGAGGAAGCCCGTCGCGCCATCGAGGACCGCGGGCAGTCGCTTCGCGTCGGTCGTGGGCGTTGAGAGACGGATGATGTCCAAGCCGGCTGCCTTCGCGTGGGGACGCAGCTCGGGGTCCTCTTCCGGCGATAGGTCGACAATGATCAGACCGTCGACGCCGGCTGCGTGCGCGTCCTTGCAGAACGTCTCGCCGCCATAGGCGTAGATCGGATTGTAGTAGCCCATCAGCACGATCGGCGTCGTCGTATCCGTGGCGCGGAAGCGGCGTACGATGTCCAGCGTCTTTTTCATCGTTTGCCCGGCCTTGAGCGCGCGCAGGGATGCCGCCTGGATCGCAGGGCCGTCGGCCATCGGGTCGGTGAACGGCATACCGAGTTCGATGAGGTCGGCACCGGCAGCGGGCAGGCCCTTAAGGATCTCAAACGAGGTTTCGAGGTTCGGATCGCCCGCGGTGATGAAGGCGACGAAGCCCGCGCGGTTTTGTTTTTTCAGTTCGGCGAAGCGGGTCGCGATGCGGCTCACAGTTTCACCCCTAAGCGTTCGGCGACGGCGAAGATGTCTTTGTCGCCGCGGCCGCACATGTTCATCAGGATGATTTTGTCCTTCGCCATCTGCTTTGCGAGCTTGCCGGTGTAGGCGAGCGCGTGGGCTGGTTCGAGTGCCGGGATGATGCCTTCTTGCTTGGCGCAGAGTTGGAACGCGTCGAGCGCTTCTTGGTCGGTGGCATGTACGTAGTTCACGCGCTTCATGTCGTGCAGCCAAGCGTGTTCGGGGCCGATGCCGGGATAGTCGAGGCCGGCCGATATCGAATGTGCCTCGATGATCTGCCCGTCTGCGTCTTGTAGGAGATAGGTGCGGTTGCCGTGAAGCACGCCGGGGCGGCCGCCTGCGAGCGAGGCCGCGTGCATGCCGGTTTCGATGCCGTGGCCCGCGGCCTCGACGCCGTAGAGTGCGACGTCCGGATCGTCGAGGAACGGGTAGAACAAGCCCATCGCGTTCGAGCCGCCGCCAATGCAGGCGACCGCGGCGTCGGGAAGACGGCCTTCGCGTGCGAGCATCTGCGCGCGGGCTTCCTTGCCGATCACCGATTGGAAGTCGCGCACCAGGGCCGGGTAGGGATGGGGACCGGCGACCGTGCCGATGATGTAGAATGTGTCCTCGACGTTGGCGACCCAGTCGCGGAGCGCTTCGTTCATCGCATCTTTCAGCGTACGCGAGCCTGACGACACCGGGCGCACCTCGGCCCCGAGCAGGCGCATGCGAAAGACGTTCGGCGATTGGCGCTTGATGTCGTCTTCGCCCATGTAGACGACGCAGGGCAGGCCGAAACGTGCTGCAACGGTTGCGGTCGCGACGCCGTGTTGGCCGGCGCCGGTCTCTGCGATGATGCGCGTCTTGCCCATGCGGCGGGCGAGCAAGATTTGGCCCATGCAGTTGTTGATCTTGTGCGAGCCCGTGTGATTGAGTTCGTCACGCTTGAAGTAGATCTTCGGGCCGCCGAAATGCTCGGTCAGTCGCTCGGCGAAATAGAGCGGCGACGGTCGGCCGACATAATGTTCGAGGAAATCGTCGAGCTCGGCTTGGAAGGTTGGGTCTTTCTTCGCCGCCTCGTACGCCTTCTCGAGATCGAGGATCAGCGGCATCAACGTTTCGGCAACGTACCGCCCGCCGTAGAGGCCGAAGTGGCCGTTGGCGTCGGGGCCGGTGCGATAGGTGTTCGGTTTCATCTGGCTCATGTGTGGTTTCCGGCGAATGCCGTGCGCGCTGTCGCGACGAAGCGTTCGATCAATTGCGGATCTTTATGGCCGCGCGATTGCTCGACGCCGGATGATACATCAACGGCGTGCGTTCGCGTGGTGCGGATTGCTTCAGCGATATTGTCGAGGTTAAGGCCGCCGGAGAGCATCCACGGCTTCGTCCATTTCTCGCCAGCGATCAGCTTCCAGTCGAACGCGAGCCCGTTTCCGCCGGGGAGGGCTCCCGGTTTCGCGTCGAACAACAGCCAATCGGCGACGCGCTCGTAGGTTCTGGCGCGCGTGATGTCGGCCGCGGTTTCGATCGCGATCGCTTTCATCACGGGCACACGAAACGTGTTGCGAATGGCGCTCACGCGTTCGGGCGTTTCGTCGCCGTGGAGTTGCCACATCTGCGGGTGCAGCCCCGCGGAGATTTCGTGCAGCGTCTCATCGTTGGCATCGACCGTGAGTGCGACGGTGCGCAGACCGGGCGCGCGCGCGGCGAGGGTCCCGGCTTCACTGGCCGAGATGTTGCGTGGGCTCTTGGCGTAGAAAACAAAGCCCGCGTGCGTGGCGCCTGCACGGGCTGCGGCGTCGATCGCCTCCGCCGTGCGGATGCCGCAGATTTTGACGCTGCCGCTCATGCCGCGGCCGGGAACAACTCGTCGCGAATCGCACGGGCGGCTGCTGCTGGGTCAGCGGCTTCCGTGATCGGGCGGCCGATGACGATGATCGTGGCGCCGAGCGCGAAGGCTTCGCGCGGGGTCATCACGCGCTTCTGATCGGCGAGCGTCGTGCCCGCCGGACGGATGCCGGGGACGATCAGCATGAAGTCCGGTCCGCACGCGCGGCGCAGCGGTTCGATCTCATGTGCACTGCAGACGACGCCGTCGAGGCCTGACGCTTGCGCGAGTTTGGCGAGGCGCACGACATGTTCCGGCGCTGTGCCGGTGACGCCGGTTGCGGTGAGGTCGGAGGCGTCGAGGCTGGTCAGCATCGTGACGCCGATGATCTTCGGACGTTTGGCGCCAGCCTTTGCGGCTTCGTCGGCGGCGGCGCGCATCATTGCGGGGCCGCCGGCTGCGTGGATGTTCGTGATCGCGATCCCGAGCGGCAGCAGCGCGCGTATGCCGCCCGCCACCGTGTTCGGGATGTCGTGAAGTTTCAGATCGAGAAAGATCGGCAGGCCCACTTCGGCGACCTTCGCGGTACCTTGCGGGCCGTTCGCGTTGAAGAACTCCATCCCGATCTTCAGGCCGCCGACATAGGGCTTGATCGCCTTCGCCCATGCGAGCGCTTTGCTCACATCGGTGGTGTCGAGGGCGCAGAAGACGGGGTTCGCGGGCGTGCTCATGTTGCGCCGCTTATAAGCACGGTTTCGGCGGGTGGCAACGCGTTCGGATTAACCGTCCAAGGCTGCGTCCAAGTGGATGTCGACCGCGGCCAACGCCTTCGAGACCGGGCAGCCTTCCTTTGCGGTTTTGGCGAGTTCGGCAAATTTGGCGGCGTCGAGGCCCGGCACGCTTGCGCGTGTGACGAGGTCGATGCGGTTGATCGTGAGGCCTGTCGGTGTCGCGGCCAGGTGCACGGCCGCTTCGGTGCGGATGTAGGTGGGCGGCGTCTTGTTCGTGGTCAGCTGTGCGGAGAGCGCCATCGTGAAGCAGCCGGCGTGAGCTGCACCGATCAGTTCTTCGGGCGTCGTTTCGCCGGCGCCGCCTTCGCTACGCACTTTGAAGCTGTAGGGACCTTCGAACACTCCGCTCGCAAACTTTAGGCGTCCGGAACCTTCACGCAGTGTTCCCTTCCATTCGGCATTGGCTTTGGCGATGGGCATTGGACGGCTCCTCTCTTGGTGTGACCAACATAGGTGCGCCGTGCCGCTTCGTCATCTCGAGCTTGCGTCGCCGAACGTTTTGGCCGCTTCAAGCGCGCGGCCGGTTGACACCTGGGGCCGCACGATCAGTTTCTGCGCCACTTCGTTTTCGCGTTCGAGGCGTCGGATTTTTTCTTCGGCTTCGCGCAGCGCTTGGCGGACGTGTGCTTGGGCGAGCCAAGTGGACCAGCCGCCGAGGATGATGCCGATGAGCGCCGTTCCCATGATGATCCAGAACAACGGCAAGTCGACGACGAGCGCCGGGGCTTTGGCGTTGAACGGGTCGGCGCTGAAGGGAACCTTTTGACGGTTCGCGACGGCGATCACGATGGTCGCGAGCGCGAGCGTCCAGAAAAAGAGGGTGCGGAAGAGGCTGGTCATGGGCACTCAGCTTGGGGCTGGCCTAAAGTACCGCGCTCACTTGTTCAGACGGTCGCGCAGTTCTTTGCCGGTTTTGAAAAACGGGACGTGCTTCGGGGCGACGTGGACGCTTTCGCCGGTGCGCGGGTTGCGTCCGGTGCGGGCGGGGCGCGACTTCACCGAGAAGGCGCCAAAGCCGCGCAGTTCGACGCGATCGCCCTTGGCCAGCGCGGTCGCGATCTCGCCAAAGATCGTCGCCACGATTTTCTCGATGTCGCGCTGATAGAGGTGCGGGTTCTGTTCCGCGAGTTTTTGGACCAGCTCCGACTTGATCATCGACAGCCCTTCCCTGAGGCCTTTGAGTCACGTCAGAGGCGAAGCTGCCCCGGAGCGTCTCATGCGTCAAGCGCAAGTGCTTCTAAAATAAGGGATATTCGCATTTGCAATGCAACAAGGGGCGGCCTTGCGACCGCCCCTTGCCTTAAACGTCATGCGGATCGTGGCGATTAATCGGGCTTTTCCTGCTTCTTCTTCAGGGCCGCACCCAGAATGTCGCCGAGCGAGGCGCCGGAGTCGGACGAGCCGTACTGAGCCACCGCTTCCTTCTCTTCGGCGATTTGGAGCGCCTTGATCGAGAGCGTGAGCTTGCGGGCCGCCTTGTCGACGTTCGTCACCCGCGCATCGACCGTTTGGCCGACCGAGTAACGCTCAGGGCGCTGTTCAGCACGGTCGCGCGACAGTTCGTTCTTGCGGATGAAGGCTTTGAGTTCACCGACAGCAACTTCGAGGCCGCCGTCGGTCACCTCGGTGACCGTGCAGGTTACGATGTCGCCCTTCTTCACGGGTCCAAGGCTTTCCATCGGATCGCCGGAGACCTGCTTCAGACCAAGCGCAATGCGTTCCTTGTCGGTGTCGATGTCGAGGACGATCGCTTTAACAATGTCGCCCTTCTTGTGCTTCTTGATCGCCTCTTCGCCCGGCTCGTTCCAGTCGAGGTCGGAGAGGTGGGCCATGCCGTCGATGTCGCCGTCGAGACCGATGAACAGACCGAATTCGGTGATGTTCTTGATCTCGCCTTCGATTTGGCTTCCGACCGGATGTTTGTCGGAGAACGAAGCCCACGGGTTGTCCAGGGTCTGCTTCAAGCCGAGGCTGATGCGGCGCTTGGCCGAATCCACTTCGAGCACCATCACTTCGACTTCTTGGCTGGTCGCAATGATCTTGCCCGGGTGGACGTTCTTCTTCACCCACGACATTTCGCTGACGTGGACCAAGCCTTCGACGCCCGGCTCAAGTTCAACAAACGCGCCGTAGTCGGTGATGTTCGTGACGCGGCCCTTGAACTTCGCGTTCACCGGATACTTCGCGGCAACGCCTTCCCACGGATCGGCCTCAAGCTGCTTCATGCCGAGGCTGATGCGCTGTGTGTCCGGGTTCACCTTGATGACCTGAACCTTCACGTTCGCGCCGATCGAGAGCACTTCGCTCGGGTGATTGACGCGGCGCCAGGCGATGTCGGTGACGTGCAACAGACCGTCGACGCCGCCCAGATCAACGAACGCACCGTAGTCGGTGATGTTCTTGACCACGCCGTCGATGACTTGGCCTTCCTTGAGGTTGGCGACGAGTTCGTTGCGCTGTTCCGCACGGCTTTCTTCGAGGACGGCACGGCGCGAGACGACGATGTTGCCGCGGCGCTTGTCCATCTTCAGGATGTGGAACGGTTCCTGCTTGTTCATGAGCGGGCCGGCATCGCGCACGGGGCGGATGTCGACTTGGCTGCCCGGCAAGAACGCGACGGCGCCGTCGAGGTCGACGGTGAAGCCGCCTTTGACGCGGCCGAAGATGACGCCGGTCACGCGCTGCTTGTCTTCGAACGCGCGCTCAAGCTTCGTCCAGCTTTCTTCGCGGCGTGCTTTGTCCCGGCTGAGGATCGCTTCGCCCATCGCGTTCTCGACGCGATCGAGGAAGACCTCGACGCTGTCGCCAACGGCGATCTTCGGCGTTTGCCCTGCGAGGGCGAATTCTTTGAGAGCGATCTTACCCTCGGTCTTCAAACCGACGTCGATGATCGCGTAGTCTTTTTCGATCCCGATCACCTTGCCGGTGATGACGTTGCCTTCTTCGAGGGCATTCGTCTTGAAGCTCTCTTCGAGCAGGGCGGCAAAATCTTCGCGGGACGGGGTAAAGGATTCTTTCGGCGCAACGGTCGTGCGCAC
>JANLXP010000430.1:0-10872 GCA_031365165.1 Alphaproteobacteria bacterium | reverse complement strand
CAATCCGGCGAATCCTACGTCTACGACCACAACCTCACCGTCTCGATGGCAAGCGACTTCATCCGCGCCCGCTTCGAACGCGCGCGCGACAAGTGCCAGAACGACCCGGCGTTAAAGTGCAAGATCACCTCCGCCTCGTTCCGCCTGATCGGCGAGCCGGACGCACCGCTTCCCGTCGCAAACTTGAGCGTCGCCCTCCCCCACGACAGCGTCGCGCCGTTCGAGCAAGCGCTGATGGAACCGCTGACGAACGAGAGCAAGGACGACGTCTTGATCAAGGCCCGCGTCACCAACGCGCAAAACGTCACGAACCAAGTAAAGGACATCGAAAGCCGCCTGGCGCAGCTCACGAACTACCGCGACCGCATGATGGAACTCTCCAAACGCGGCGGTTCGAAGACCGACGACCTGATCAAAATCGAAGGCGAAATCTCCCGCACGCAAGCCGAGATCGAAGGCATCGAAGCGCAACGCCGCGATCTGGCCGAACGCATCGCCAAGGAAAACCTCTCGATCTCGTTCGAAGCTCAGTCGACCGCCAGCGATGCGCTGCAGCCGGTGCGCGACGTCTGGCAAAATTCGCTGCGGGTCTTGGGCGGCAGCGCTGCGGCCGTGCTCGCGCTCATCGTCGGCATCCTGCCGTGGATCCCGGTGTTCCTCTTGGGCTTCTTCGGCATCCGCTGGTTCTGGCGCCGCGTGCGAGCCAAGTAAGGCGCGCTAGATCAGCGCCGCCGCCGACCGCGGGATATCGACCGCGCGGTGCACCTGCACGCTGAGCAAAAGCCCGAACCCGAACAGCACCGTGAGCAACGCGGTGCCGCCATAGCTGACCAGCGGCAACGGAATCCCCACGACCGGGATCAGCCCCATCGACATCGACGTGTTGATGAGGATGTAGAGCAGAAAATTGAGGCACACCCCCATTGCGACGAGCCTTCCGAACTGACTTCGGGTGTCGAGCGCAATCGCAACACCGTTCCACAGTATCGCCGTATAGAGCCCCATCAGGATCATGAGACCGAACAGCCCGAACTCCTCACCCAACACCGTGAAGATAAAGTCCGTCTGCTTCTCCGGCAGGAAGTTGAGCCGGCTCTGCGTGCCCTCGCCAAACCCCTTGCCGAAGAGCCCGCCCGACCCCAGCGCAATCTTCGACTGCGTGATGTTGTAGCCGGCGCCCAACGGGTCGCTCTCAGGGTCGAGGAACGTGTAGACGCGCTGCTTTTGATAGTCCTTCAGCACGAACTCCCAGCCGACCGGCACCGCCGCGGCGATCAGCGCAACGACCGGCAGAATGATCTTCCAGCTCAAGCCCGCGAGGAAAATAAGCCCGCACCCGCCCACGATCAAAATCATCGCCGTACCCAGATTGGGCTGCAGCAACACGAGCCCCGCCGGCAAGCCAATCAACAGCAACGCCGGGACCAACCGCGTCGGCCGCGAAACATCGTCCACCAGCACGCCGTGCAGAAAACGCGAGAGCGCCAAGATCAGCGCGATCTTCATCAACTCCGACGGCTGCAGCTGCAACGGCCCAATATCGATCCAGCGCTCAGCACCCTTGCCCGTGCGCCCCACGAACTCGACCGCGACAAGCAACAGCAGCGAGAGCGCATAGATCGGATAGGCAAGCTGAAACCACCAGCGCACGTCGATGAGCGCAATCCCGATCATCAGAACCACGCCGACGCCAAAGCGCACCATCTGCCGGTCCGCCCACGGCTCGAAGTTCATGCCGGCGACGGAATAGAGCAGCGCAAACCCGATGCAGCACACGGCCGTGATGAGCGCAACAAGCGTCCAGTTCAGCGCGCGCAGCTTGCCCATCAGCCTGCGATCGCGTCCGCTCGATCCGTATGCATCGTTCAGTGGCATGTCGCGCTCTAAGCCTTCGCCAAGGGGCCGGGCACGGTGCGCGCCGGCGGCACGAACAACTTCTGGCGCGCCGGATCGCGCTGCGCCACGACCGTCATCACCTCTTTAGCGATCGGCGCAGCGGCCTTTGACCCACCGCCGCCGTGCTCGACGACGACCGAGATCGCATAACGCGGCGCCACGACCGGCGCGAACGCGATGAAGAGCCCATGGTCGCGGAACTTCCACGGGATCGAATCCGAATTGCGCCCGCGCAATCCCGCCGTCAGCTTGCGCACCTGCGCCGTACCCGTCTTGCCCGCCATATCGAAGCCGTCGATATCGATGTGAGAGCGCGCACCGGTGCCGCCCTGGTTCGTCACCGCGTCCATGCCGCTATGCACGACCGCGACATGTTCCGGGTTGAGCCCCATATCCTCAGGCACCGCAAGCTGACGATCGACACCGCTGAACGAGCGGATGACGTGCGGGATGATCGCCTTGCCGCCGTTCGCAAGCCGCGCCGCCATCACACAAAGCTGCAGCGGTGTCGTAAGTACGGCGCCCTGACCAATGCCGACGTTGAACGTGTCGCCGTCGCGCCATTCGTCATTGCGCGCGCGCTTCTTCCAAGCGGGGTCGGGCATGAGGCCCGCCTTCTCGCCCGGAATCTCAAGCCCATAGGTCTGCCCGATGCCGAACTTGTGCGACATCGCAGCGATCGCATCGATACCCGCCCGCCGCGCGCATTCGTAGAAATAACAGTCGCACGAGTTCTTGATCGCAAGATGCATGTCCATCGACCCGTGCCCGCCGCGGCGCCAGCAATGGAAGACGTGGTTGCCGAGCGCGCGTGACCCGCTGCAGTGCACCCGGTCGCGGGGCGTCATCGCACCCGACGCCAGCGCCGCAAGCGCGATCACCGGCTTGTACGTCGACCCCGGCGGATACATACCCGTGATCGCCTTATTCAAAAGCGGCTTCAGTTCGTCTTCGTTCAACTGCTTCCAGATCGCGGCCGACACCGTGCCCGTGAACGCGTTCGGATCGAACCCCGGCGCCGACACGATCGAGATGATCTCGCCCGTGTTCACATCCATCACGACAACTGAGCCGCTTTGTCCGGCAAGCTTTTCCTGCGCGATCTTCTGCACTTCCATGTCGAGCGACAGCACGACGTCCTGACCCGGCGTCCCTTCGCGCTTGCCAAGTTCGCGGATCACGCGGCCATGAGCGTTCACCTCGACCCGCGCCGCACCGGCCTTGCCACGCAGCACATCGTCCGCCGCCTTCTCGACACCCGACCGGCCGATGCGAAACCCTGGCAGCGACAGAAGCTCGGGCTCCTTTTCGATGTCCTTGTCGGTGACACCGGCGACGTAGCCAAGCACGTGGCTCAACCACGACCCAAACGGATACGACCGAAGTTCGCCCTGGTCCGTTTCGACGCCGGGCAGATCCGGTGCGTTGATGTTGACCTTCGCAAACTCCTCCCAGCGCAACCCCTCAGCCACCAGAACCGGGTTGAACGCCTTGCTGCGCAGCGCGTCGCGCAAGATGCGTTCGATGCGCTGCGGCGAAAGCGGAATAAGCTGCGACAACTGGCCGAGAACAGCGCGTACATCTTTCGCCTGCTCCGGCACCAACAGCACGCGGAAATTCTGCGTGGTGTTTGCGAGCTCCGTGCCCATGCGGTCATAGACCCGCCCGCGCCGCGGGGCGATCAGTTGCAGGTTGACGCGGTTGTCTTCGGCCAGCATCGCGAACTGTTCGCGCTGCAACACCGAGAGTTGGAACATCCGCCCCGTCAACAGCGTGAAGAGCCCAAGCGTCCCCGACGAAAGGATCGCCGTCCGGCGGGAGAAGGCTCGGTAGCGTACACTTTCGCGGCCGTCGCTCATCGCCGCCTCACAATGCCTCGCGCGCGGTGGTCAAGAACCCGCGCACGAAGAGAAACGTCTTGGCGACAAGCGGAAACACAATGATCGAAACCGCCGCCTGCAGCATGATCGGCCCAAGCGGCAGCCAACGCATGAAATAGGTCGATCCCGCGATCCACGTCGCAAAGGCAGTGACGATGGCGACGATCGCAAACCCCAGCCACACGCCGCGCACCGTGCGCCCGAAAAAGAACACGCGCTGAGATAGCGAAAACCCGTACGCCGAAAGATAGATCAGCGCCCAAAAACCGATCGGCGCCCCGGTCGCGAAATCCTGCGTGAGCCCCAAGACGAACACGGCCCAAGCCGGCAAGAATTGCGGACCGAAAATCGCCCAAAAGAATACCGACGCAAGCACGATGTCCGGCGCTGGCGCGTATCCCTGGAACAGATTGAGCGGCGCCAACGCCAACAGCAGCGCAACGAGCGTGATCAGGAGTGGCATCGAATACCAAACCTGGCGCACCGCCCACAAAATCCCGATCTGCGTATATTCAAGCATCGCGTGCGCCCTTCATCCGGGCAACAGCGCCGCAACGGGCGTCGTCTTCGGCGTCGTCGGCGTGGCTGCAGCCGGCTGAGTAGGCGCGCCGGTTGCCGCGCCCTCCTTCGGTGCGATCGCCCCGGGCAGCGGCTCCGGCGGCGCTTGGTCGACGTCGACCGAAGGCGTGTACTTCAAGATACGCACAAAGTCCGCGCGCGCTTCGCCTGTGAAGAGATCGACGCGCGGCGTCTTCGAATCGGAAACTTTGCCGACCGCGATCCCAGGCGGGAACACGCCGCCGTCGGGCGTCGTCACGATCCGCGCGCCGGCCATGATGCGCGATCCCGGCGGCAGATACTCCAGCACTGGGCTGCTCGTATTGTCGCCGACCATGATCGCCTTCAGGTTTGATCCTTCGATCAGCACCGGGATCCGGCTGTTCAAATCGGTCAGCAACAAAATGCGCGCCGACCGATTGCCAGCCGTAATCACACGACCCAAAAGCCCACGCTCGTCGACGACCGCTTGCCCTTTTGCAAGACCCTGCTCGCGGCCCGCGTTGACGAGCACGGTCCGCACAAACGGACCGGTCGCGTCGGCAATCACGCGCGCCGCGACAAATGTAATCGCGTCATCCGGGCGAACCTTCAGTAGTTCCTCATAGCGCCGCGTCTTGCGTTGAAGCTCTGCAAGTTCGGTGAGGTTGGTCTGCAGCCGCGCATTCTCTTCGCGCAGGCGCTGATTTTCTTCGTAGACCGAGAAGAACGAACTAACGCCGTCGCTCCAGCGCTTGAATTCCGAGGCCGGCACCGCGACCACTTCCATCACGGGCGCCGTTGCGTCGGTCACGGTCTCGCGCACGCCGTCGAAAATGCCGTCTTGCGCCCGCGCGACCACAAGCGCCACGAACGCAACCACGACCAAGAACGCGATTGAGAGATTCCGGGTAATGAACCCAAGGGGCCCCGAATCGAAACCTCTTCGGCGCTTGCGATCCCACGCCATCAGCTAACACGAACCCTTCACTTCATCCGACGCGGTGGATCCCACGAATCCGCGCCGCCCATCACAATAGGATCAGTAATAGACCGAAGAAAGCACCTGCTTGTGCGTGTTGATGTGCTCCAAAACCTTGCCGGTTCCAAGCGCCACGCAAGACAGCGGTTCGTCTGCAATCGAGACGGGTAGCCCCGTTTCATCGCGCAACACTTGGTCGAGATTCGACAACAGCGCACCGCCACCGGTCAGCACGATGCCCTTGTCGACGATATCGGCCGCAAGCTCCGGCGGCGTCGCTTCGAGTGCAACCTTGACTGCCTCGATAATCTGGCTGACCGGCTCCTGCAGCGCATCGGCGATCTGGGCTTGGCTCAGCGTGATTTCCTTCGGCACGCCGTTCAATAGGTCGCGGCCCTTGATCGTGATCCGCGTCTCCTGCGCCTTTTCCGGCGCACGCGCGCAACCGACTTCCTTTTTTATCCGCTCCGCCGACGCTTCGCCGACCAGCAGGTTATGGTGCCGGCGAATGTACGAGATGATCGCCTCGTCCATCTTGTCGCCGCCCACGCGCACCGAACGCGCATAGACGATGCCGCCAAGCGACAGCACGGCCACTTCCGTCGTGCCACCGCCGATGTCGACGATCATCGAGCCCGTCGCCTCCGTCACCGGAAGGTTCGCGCCGATCGCGGCCGCCATCGGCTCTTCGATCAGATAAACGCGCCGCGCGCCGGCCGACAAAGCGGATTCCTGAATGGCACGCCGCTCGACCGCAGTCGCCCCCGACGGTACGCAAATGATGATCATCGGATTCGCAAACGAACGACGGTTATGCACTTTGCGGATGAAGTGCTTGATCATCTCTTCGGCCACTTCGAAGTCGGCGATCACGCCGTCGCGCATCGGGCGGATCGCCTCGATGTTGCCGGGCGTGCGGCCCAACATCATCTTGGCGGCGTTGCCGACCTCAAGCACCTGCTTCTTGCCGCCCTTGTTCATGATCGCGACGACCGAAGGTTCGTTCAGCACGATCCCGCGACCTTTCACGTAGACCAGCGTGTTCGCCGTCCCAAGATCGATCGCCATGTCCGACGACAGCATTCCAAGCAAACTCGAAAACATCGGCTTTTTTCTCCGCCCTTATTCGGCGGGCATCCGCCAAGATGCCCGCGCCCTGGTTGTTGTTCTTACACGCCTCGCAAAGCGACCAGTGCCTCAGGCACTGCCTTCGTCCGCTTCACGAGAAGCTTGTTCAATGCATGCACATAGGCTTTCGCGGCTGCGACCAGCGTGTCGGTATCCGACGCGCGTCCCGTGACGCTTCTGCCATCCTCGCCAAGTCGCACCGTGACGCCGGCTTGCGCATCCGTGCCCTCCGTCACCGCGTGCACCTCGAAGATCATGAGTTGCGCGTCGTGCGGGAACAGCATCTTGATCGCGTTGAAAATTGCATCGACCGGCCCGTCGCCGCGCGCCACACCAAGCCGTGTCTGGCCATCGACCGACAATTCGAGTTCCGCACTCTGCGGTCCGAACGTACCGGCCACAACGCGCATGTTGACGAACTGAATGCGATCCTGGCCGCGCGCGATCTCGTCGTCGACAAGCGCCGCAATATCCTCGTCGAACACGTGCTTCTTCTTGTCCGCGAGGTCCTTGAACTTCTTGAAAGCATCTTCAAGCGCGTTCGAGCCCAGCTCGTAGCCCATCGCCTCAAGCTTGTCCTTGAACGCGTGGCGCCCGGAAAGCTTGCCCAGCACCAACGATGTCTTCGCTACGCCAACCGACTCCGGCGTCATGATCTCGTAGGTCTGCGTGTGCTTCAGCATCCCATCCTGGTGAATGCCCGACTCGTGCGCGAAGGCGTTCTTGCCCACGATGGCCTTATTGAACTGGATCGGGAACCCTGTGACGTTCGACACCATCTTCGACGCACGCGAGATCGTCACGCTGTCGATGCCGGAGGCGAAGGGCAAAATGTCGGAGCGCACTTTGAGCGCCATGACGATCTCTTCGAGCGCGGCATTGCCCGCCCGCTCGCCGATGCCGTTCACCGTGCACTCGACCTGCCGCGCACCGGCGGCAACGCCCGCCAGCGAGTTCGCGACCGCGAGGCCCAAATCGTTGTGGCAGTGCGTGGAGAACGCAACCTTCTCCGCCCCAGGCACCTTGGTAATCAGCGCACGGATCAGCGCCCCATACTCGGACGGGATCGCATAACCGACTGTGTCAGGAATATTGATCGTCGTGGCACCGGCTTTGATCGCGGCTTCGACGCAGCGGCACAGGAACTCGAACTCCGTGCGTGTCGCATCTTCGGCCGACCACTCGACGTCTTCGACGTGGTTACGCGCACGCGTCACGCTGCCGATCACAGCTTCCAGCACCTGATGTGGTTCCATCTGAAGCTTGTGCTTCATGTGGACCGGGCTCGTCGAAATGAACGTGTGGATGCGCCCGCGCTGCGCAGGCTTCAGCGCCTCAGCCGCCCGGTCGATATCTTTCACGCCCGCACGCGCGAGGCCGCAAATCACGGCCTTCTTCGCACGCTTGGCGATTTCGTTCACGGCTTCGAAGTCGCCGTTCGATGAAATCGGAAAGCCGGCTTCGATGATATCGACGCCGAGCTCTTCGAGCATGTCGGCGATTCTCAATTTCTCTTCGAGATTCATCGCAGCACCCGGCGATTGCTCGCCGTCGCGCAACGTGGTGTCAAAAATCAAGACGCGGTTCGAACTGGACATTGTCTCTTCTCATAAGCCCGCCAACGGCGGTTTCGGTTCCTAAGCCCGGTCTTGTCTTCGCTCCCCTAAGCACCGACCGCATCGCCATGGGCTTTGATGCGGCGTTTGGCGCGCCTAGGGGCAGCTAAGCAGAAGTAGTCCGAGATCGTTCCGAAGAGACAGGTGAGACGGCGCGAACGCGCACGAACGAGCGCAGAGAGCAAACGCTCCCGCGAACTCATTCGATTGACGCACATCGCGCATACGTTCTTTGCCTCACGCGCCAGCGAGCTTTTGCTGGCGTTCACCATACGATGGTGCCGTTAAGACCCCGTGAAATTCGCAGTCTAAACCCGCACCGTTATTGGAGAATCAATAGGCCGAATCAAAGAGGGGGGCAACGACAAACCTCGCAATTTTGCTACATTTCACGCGGCTTCGACCAAAAGGACTCAAGGGTGCCCCCTCCTGCGTTGGACACCGCAAACGCCATCGAGCGCCATGGTTTTGCGATCATCGAGGGCGTTCTGACGGCGGCCCAGATCGAGTGCCTGCGCGGTGTTACGGCGCTCGGAGCCACGCTCAGCCGCAGCGGCAGCACGTACGGCGGGCGCAATCTCCTCGCCATTCCGGACGTGAGGAATCTGGCCACCGATAGCGCGATCCGAAATCTGATCGAGCCGATCGTTGGTCCGAACGCGATCGCTGTCCGGGCCCTATTTTTCGACAAAACGCGTGAGGCCAACTGGCCGGTGCTTTGGCACCAGGACCTGACCATCGCGCTGGCCGCGCGCCACGATCTCGCTGGTTGGGGCCCATGGTCGACCAAGGCGGGCGTCACCCACATCGAACCACCTGCCGCACTTCTCGCGGGCATGCTCACCATCCGCCTTCACCTCGACGAAAACGATGCCCGCAACGGGCCACTGAAGGTCCTCCCCGGCACCCACGCGATGGGCCGCTTGAGCCGCGAACGCATCAAGGAACTGCGGTCGACTTCGAGCGAGCAAGCGTGCCTCGCACCACTGGGTTCCGCCCTGCTGATGCGCCCGCTCCTGCTCCACGCCTCGTCGCCGGCGACCCAGCCCAGCCACCGGCGCGTCATCCAGATAGAGTATGCGGATCAAGGCGCCCTACCAGCCCCGCTGGCATGGGCTGCGGCGTTGCAACCACTGGTCGATGTTCAAAATTAACTCGCCCCGACCGGCCGGAATCCTTGAACCCTTGCCTGCGCCGTCCAATGGGGCAGCCGTCGCGCAAACCAAGGTCGGGTGACCAATTTAGGCCCGCAAACCTCCAACCCTTAACGTGATCGAAAGCAAACTTCGCTTTCATGAGCCCAACAAAACAAACAAAGGCTTGTGGGGACCAATGACAGACGTCGGCTCAACTGATCCGCGCACTTCGACACTGTCGGCGGCCGGAACCTCCGTTCTCCCCATCGTCGCGGTATCGATCTTCACAGCCGCTGCCCTGCTGTTTTGGGTCCAGCCGATGGTCGGCAAGATGGTGCTGCCGCTGCTCGGCGGATCGCCCGCCGTTTGGACAACCGCGCTGCTTTTCTTCCAGACGGCTCTGTTGTGCGGTTACCTCTACGCGCACGCGCTCGGCACGCTCTTGCCTGTCCGCCTTCAAATCGCAGTCCACGTAACCGTTGTTCTGCTCGCGACATTGGCCCTGCCGGTCGCGATCCCCGTGGGTGCCGTCCCCGACGGTCACGAGCAACCGGTGCTGTGGCTCATCGGCCTATTCATGGCGACAGTCGGCCTGCCTTACACGGTCGTCGCCGCAACCTCGCCGCTTCTCCAACGCTGGTTCGCGCTATCCGGGCACCGCAGCGCCAAAGACCCGTATTTCCTCTACGTGGCAAGCAACGCGGGCAGCCTGATCGGCTTGCTCAGCTATCCGTTCATCGCCGAACCGCTGATCGGCGTCTCGACGCAAAGCAGCGTCTGGACGGGTGGCTTCGTTGTGCTCGTGGCCCTCATTGCGACCTCCGGCGCGCTGATTTGGAAGCATGTGCAAGTCCAAGCCGTTCCCGTTGAAGCCCAACCGAAAGCGCCGGTGACCACGTTCGAACGCATCCGCTGGATTGCGCTCGCCTTCGTGCCGTCAAGCTTGTTGTTGGGCGTGACGACGCACATCACCACCGACATCGCCGCGATCCCGCTGCTGTGGGCGGCACCCCTCTCGCTCTACCTGATCACCTTCATGGTCGCTTTCGCGCAAAAGCCGTTGATCCCGCGCGCGCTGCTGCTGAAGATCGAGTGGTCCACGATCATCCTCTTGAGCGCGCTCGTATGGCTCAATCCGCCCGGTGTCTTCGGGATCGCAACCCACCTGACGGGCTTTTTCATCATTGCCGTCGCACGTCACAGCGTTTTGGCGGAAGCCCGCCCGGACGCGACACGCCTGACCGAGTTCTACCTCTGGATGTCGTTCGGCGGTGCGCTGGGCGGCGTCTTCAATGCGGTCGTCGCGCCGCAGATCTTCAATACGGTTCTCGAATACCCGCTTGCCATCGTGGCAGCAGCCGCGACGCGTCTCATCGTGCCGGGCGCATTGAAAGGCGCCGCCCAAAAGGATGACGTTTTGCTGACGCTTGCCGCTATGCTCGCGGCGGTCGCTGGCGCATTCGCGCTCTCCGGCGTCGGCGGATCGATTCTGGTGCAAATCCTGATCGTCCTACCGATCATCCTGTTCGCTTATGTCTTCAAGGCCAACTGGATCGGCTGCACGGTTGCAATCGGCATCATGTTCGCAGCGCTGCAGATCGCTCACCCGAACGTACGCTACGAAGGCCGCAGCTTCTTCGGTGCCTACCGCGTCATCACGGCCGACGAAGGCCGTTACGTCGAGTTCGCGCACGGAA
>JANLXP010000426.1:0-15882 GCA_031365165.1 Alphaproteobacteria bacterium | reverse complement strand
TGCCCCGCTGCAGAATGTGATGGGGTGCGCCGGGCGCCACCGCTCTTGCCAATCGAGCCATGGCCCCGAAATTAGGCTTCGACGGGACGCCCGTCAATGAATCTGTGTCCCCGAATTTTTTATTTGCGTAATGAATCCTGCAAACTTGTGTGTCGCCCGCTATGAGCGCGTTTGGTTTGACAGCGATGCGACTTCTGCGTGCTGTGCGGCGTCAACAGGAAGCGGCCGATCCTTGGGAACCATGTCACCAGCACTCGATGGGCATGATCGTCGGATGATGGCGTTCGGGTAGGTTCGCTCTACGTAGCGAGCCGGTGGCCGGATCAGCTGCTCTATCTTGTTTGGTGCGTTCGTCACGTATCGACGCCTGATCAGCGCTTCTCACGGCCTCGTGAGCGATTCTGGGGCGATCCGCGAAACCATCCCGAAAGCGCTGCGTAGAAGAGGCTGACTGCAGCGAACGACGCGGCGTCGGCTCAAGATGCCCACCGTTTCGTTCGCAGCCGTTCCCGAAACATTCGGGTGACCATTTATCCGGTGAGCACGGTGCTTTCCGGAAACGAACAAACTTTGTCCGATTGGAGAAATCACAATGTCATTTGCACGTAAAACCGTTCTGGCGGCTGCTACCACCGCGTTGCTTTCCGGTGCCGCGCTCGCCAGCGTCATGGTCGGCGGTCAGGCCATGTTCCCGACGAAGAATATCGTTGAGAACGCGGTGAACTCCGCCGATCACTCGACGCTCGTCGCAGCGGTGAAGGCTGCCGGTCTCGTCGACACACTGCAGAGCAAAGGTCCGTTCACAGTATTCGCGCCGGTGAATTCTGCCTTTGCGGCGTTGCCAGCCGGCACAGTCGAGACGCTGCTCAAGCCCGAGAACAAAGGCGCCCTGACCGGCATCTTGACCTATCACGTGGTCGCGGGACGTCTGACGTACAACGATCTGCGCAGCATGATCCAAAAGGGTAACGGCAAGGCCATGCTGGCAACCGTTTCCGGCGGCACGCTGACCACCGAGATGAACGGCCCCGTCAACATCATCATCAAGGATGCAACGGGCGCCGCCGCGGACATCACCGTCTATGACGTCATCCAGTCGAATGGCGTGATCCACTCGATCGACCGCGTCTTGATGCCGAAGTAGGTCCAGACCTTCGGTGTCCCGGAGGCGGGGAAACTCTCTCCCCGCCTCCGGAAATATTCCGATTGATCAGGCGATCTTTCTCGCTGCGGCGAGAAACGTATCGACTTCGGCTTGTGTGGTGGAGAATGCGCAGACGAGGCGGATCAACGGGCGGCCTTCGGTTGGCGGCTCCCATTCGTAGAATTTGGCTCCTGCGGCCTCGAGCGCCTTTTGCGCCGCCATCGAAGGCAGGCGTACGAAAAGTTCGTTCGCTTCGACTGGCTGATCGAGTGTGAGGCCGGGCATTGCACGAAGCCCATCGGCGAGGCGGGTGGCCATCGCGTTTGCATGGCCTGCTAATTTCAGCCAGAGGCCGTCGTCGAGCATCGCTTCGATTTGCGCGGAGAGGAAGCGCATCTTCGAAAACAGGTGCCCTGCCCTCTTGCGCCGGTACGTCATATCGGCCGCGCGCTTCGGATCGAAGAAGATGACGGCTTCAGCTGCCATTGCGCCGTTCTTTGTGAAGCCGAACGAGAGCGCGTCAACGCCCGCCTTCCACGTCGCCTCGCCCGGCGTGCATTTCAGGTGAGCGATCGCGTTCGCAAGGCGTGCGCCGTCCATATGAAGCGCGAGGTGTTCGGCTTTCGCGAAACGTGCGAGCGCTTCGATCTCGGCGAGCGAATAGCAGGTGCCAAGCTCCGTCGCTTGCGTGATCGAAATCGTCGCCGGCTGCGCGTGGTGCACGACGCCGCGCTGATGCAGCGCAAAGGCTGCCTTCACGGTTTCCGGCGTGACCTTGCCGCGTGCGCCTTTGAGCGGGACAAGCTTTGCACCTTGGCTGAAGAACTCCGGCGCGCCGCATTCATCGACGTGGATGTGTGCGCCTTCATGGCAAAATACGGCGCCGTGGGGCGGCGTCAGGTGCGCAAGCGAGAGCGCGTTTGCGGCGGTCCCTGTCGCCACGGGAAAGACGGCCACTTCTTTTTCGAAGAGCGCCGAGAGTTTCGCCTTCAACCGGTCGGTGACGTGGTCGTCGCCGTAGTTGCCGGCGACGCCGTCGTTGACGCGCGCGAGCGCTGCCATGACTTCCGGCGCGGCCGGTGCAGTGTTGTCGCTCTTGAAATTCATGGGTGCCCCGATTTCTTAGGGCACCCTAGCCTCGCCGCGTTGGCGATTGAATGCGTTATTGGCGCGCGAGGTCGCGCTTCGACGACGGACGGAAGATCAAATAGATCAGGCCGAAAACGAGCAAGAACGGCGCCGCCCAAACGAGGATATGGATCGCAAGCCCGAGGATCGTGAAAGCGAGCCCAAGCGCAACGCCGATGGCCGCGAAGCCAAGGCCGACGAGCACCGCCAGGATTACAATCGGGGCAATCAGCAAGAAGACGGCCAACGCAATCAGTGCACCCAATACATCGCCCATATGTTTCGCCTCCCAAGCGCCGCAAAAGCGGCTATTGGAAGGTAAATAGTACGAACCTGTTACTATGACAAGGGCTAAGTTCCGCGATTTTTTACATCCGCCGCGCGCGGGTTGCGTGACGAGCACAGCGTGTGCGCGATCGCTGCCGCCAGTGTTCACGGCCCGGCAAAAGGCGATTCGGTCGCGTTAAGTTCGTGCTCCAGTACGGTGATTCGCCATGGGTTTTGCTTCTGCCGCTCGTACCGCGCCGCTTCCGGTTGGTGGCTGGTCGCGACCCGCCGTGGCAGAGAGTACGCCCATGAAGGCGCCGTCTGCCATCGACCTCACCATCATCATACCGACGCTCAATGCTGGCGCGCGGCTGAGCGACACGTTGGCGACGATCGACGAGGCACGCGACACGCTTGCCATCGACGTCGTGGTCGTCGATGGCGGATCGAGCGACGATACGGTCGCGCGCGCCGAGGAAGGTGGCGCGCGGGTTATCCAGTCCCCGAAAGGCCGCGGGGTGCAACTTTCGTCGGGCGCGAAAGAAGCAACCGGACGCTGGCTTCTGTTCCTGCACGCTGACACAACGCTCGAGCCGTTTTGGAGTACGACGGTCACGTCGTTCATGCGCGGCAAAGGGAATGCGCTTAAGGCAGCCTATTTCACGTTCGCGCTGGACGATGCCTCGCGGGCGGCACGGCGTGTGGAAGGACTTGCGAATTGGCGTGCGCGCAAACTGGGGCTGCCTTACGGCGACCAGGGGCTGCTTATGTCGCGAACGAAATACAATTCGTTGGTCGGCTTTCTGGATCTTCCAATCATGGAAGACGTCGACATGGTGCGCCGGATCGGCCGGCAGAACCTGGTCGAGTTGCCTGCGACCGCGACGACGTCGGCAGAACGCTACCGGCGCGACGGTTATTGGGTCCGGCCGGTGAAGAATCTAACGCTGTTGACGCTCTACTTCATGGGTGTGCCGCCGAAGCGGCTTGCCCGCATGTATGGCTAAGCCGCTCGTCGTTATCTTTGCCCGAGCGCCGCGCTACGGCGCCGTCAAAACGCGGCTTGCGCGTGAGATCGGGGCCGACGAAACTTTGCGCTTCTACCGGTATGCGCTCGTCAACTTGGTGCGGCGCATAGCGCCCGATCCACGTTTCGATGTCGTGTTGTTGACGACGCCGGATGCCGCGCACGACGGGTGGCCGCGAGGTGTGCAGCGGATTGTGCAGGGGGCCGGCGATCTGGGGCAACGGATGATACGCGCGTTGCGAACGGCCGGTGCACGTCCAGCCGTTGTGATCGGCAGCGATATTCCCGATATCACCACAGCGCACATTCGATCTGCATTCGCAGCCCTGGGCGGCGCACCGTTCGTGTTGGGTCCGGCGAGCGACGGCGGGTATTGGTTGATCGGCGCAAGGCATCCGCAGCGCTTGCGTGCCGGCGCGCTCGACGGCGTGCGCTGGTCGAGCCCCTTGGCGATGAAAGATACGATCGCACGATTGGGGACGGTTGCGGTGCTGACTACGGTGCTCGACGATATCGACGACGGTGCCGCGTACCGGCGCTTTCGATCGCGGCGCGCTTAGCCGATTTGCTGTAGCGCCGACACCAAACGGTCAACGTCCGCTTCATCCTGGTAGATGCCGAAGCCAATGCGCAGCCGGTCGCCCCGATGGTCGACAACGATGTTGCGGTTTGCCAACGCGCGGTCGAGGCGCGCGGCCTCGCCTGTGCGGAACGTCAGGAACCGGCCGCGCCGCTGCTCGTCGGCGATCACAAGATTGATCGGCTGAAGATTTGTTTTGGTCGCGGCGATGGTGTCGAGGAATCGTCTTTGCAGCGCCAAGCAATGGTCGTGCATTGCCGCAACGTCTAGGCCCGCGCTGTCGAGCCAATCCATCACGGCGTTCATGCGGTAAAGGCCTGATGGATCAAACGTTGCGCCGGCAAAACGGCTTGCATCCGTACCGTAGGCGACGATGTCGTCGCGGGTGCTTTCAAGCGCGCCGAACTCTGCATACCAGCCGGTGTCGCGAGGGCGCTCGCCGTAGCCTTGCGGGCAGTGCATGAAACAAACGCCCTCGCCGGCCATGGCGTATTTGTAGCCACCGGCGATGTAGAACACCCGCGCCGCAATCGAACTCAGATTGGCGGGAAGCGCCATGAAGGCGTGGTAGCCGTCGAGGGCTACGAAGGTTTTCCGGTCGGGAACGGCGGCGACGATCTCAGCGGCGTCGTCTGCGCTCAGCACGAAGCCGGAATTGAAGAAGACGTGGCTCAGCCAAACGACATCCCAATCGTCGCGTTCGGCCAAGGCTTCGAGGAAGCGCCGCTTGAATGAAGGGAACGGTTCGACTGGTACGCGCACGAGGTTGACGAGCTCATCCTCGGCAAGGCGGCTCGTTTGGCGCGTGAAGGAATGGAACTCGCTGTCGGTGGCGAGCACGTTGTGCTTCGGCAAACCACGTATCGCGGAAAGCAGGCGCAGCAACAGAGCGTGCGTGTTGGGCGCGAAGACGATGGTCCTTGGATCCGGCAAACCCAGGTGGCGCGATATGTGGCGTTGCGCCTTCGGCAGGACGTCGCCGAAGATCTTCTCCCATTTGCGGTCGAGCAGCGTGGCCGCGTCGTGCCAGTAGGCTTGCTGCGCCTCCAGCGTCACATCGGGCCAGGGATGGTGACTGTGCGCGGCGAAATGGAGTGGCGCCCCTTCGCGGCCAATCGAGCGTGAGAAATGGGCCTTCAAGTTCATCGTTCGTAACGATAGCGCATGAGCTTGCGCACTTCATCAGGCAGCGGAGGTAGCGACGAACGTGGGATCATGAATGTCGCGATCGCGAAGAGGTCGTTGTAGGCGCGATGCTTTTCGGCGGTTGCGCGCAGATAGTCGTAACCTGCCGAGCCTCCGGTGCCGACCTTGCGCCCAAGCATGCGCGAGACCATCAGCGCGTGGCGCATGCGCCAAAGGGCCAGCGTTTCGTCCATGTCCATCAAGGCTTTGAGCATGCGGAAACCGCCGTTTGCGGCGGGCTCGTCGCGGTAGAGGAACAAGAAGAGTGCGGCTTGCAGCGCGCGGCGGGACAACGTCCAAGCTCCTTGCGCACGCAGTTCGGCGTAGCGACCGTCGTCGAGCAAACCGTCGAACATGGCCCGCGACTTTTGTAACGAGGCGAGTTGGACTTCCTTTTCAGCCTGCGTGAGGTGGGGGTGCGCACGGATTTGGTCCATGTCGTGCGTGAGCATGGCGTCGAGCGCTTTTTCGTAGGCTTCTCTAAAATGGAAGCCGCCGGTATCGACGAACGGTGTGCGCGACAACCACGCATCGATCTGATCGCGGAGCGAGGGGGCCGCTTCGGCCTGGGCAAGATTGGCTTGCACGTTCTTGCTCAAGCTTGCATCGAAGCTCTTGTCGTTGAAAGCGAGCCTGGCCTCGCGGCGTAGGCCCATTCGCGTCTCTAGCAACCGGAACTGCTCACTCTGGAACCCGGAGGCCGGGATCAGCAGGTCGCGGAATTCGAGGAAGTCCATCGGCGTCATCGTTTCGAGGATGTCGATCTGGGCAACCAGCAATTGCTCGATCTTGACGACGCGCTCCGCCGCATGAACGGCGCGGCCGAGGTCCGCGTCATCGACCGTGCTGCCGCCGAAGATGCGCTGGATCAGATCGAGTTCGAACAGGATTTGCTTGAACCAGAGCTCGTAGGTCTGGTGGATAACGATGAACAGCATCTCGTCGTGCGCGGGCGCGCCGCGTTTGGCGCTTTCCAATTCCTGAAGGGAAAGCAACTGGCTGACCTTCAAATACCCGGCGTAGTCCATATGCAGCCTCGTAAATGTGTTGCGACGGTATGAACGGCGCGTGCGGGCGGCAACATACTGTTTGCAGAGGTTAAAGGCGAATAACCCTTCTCCCCCTCAAACTTTACGCAACCTCAACGTGAATGTGGGACACAAAGGAGCCTAAACAAAAAACACAGCGGGCGGCCATGGCGCGTGTTCTGATCATCGACGACGACGAGCTTTTCATCAAGCTCATGGTTCACGCTTTGAAGCAGCGTGGACATGAGGTTGAGTTCGCGCTTGATGGTCTTGCCGGCTGCCGCATGTTCGCCGCGTCCGAATTCGACGTCGTGGTTTGCGATATCGTGATGCCGGAACAAGAAGGCGTCGAGACGATCAAGATCATCCGCCGCGCGCGCCCCGACGTGGGCATTGTCGCGATCTCGGGCGGGCTCAGCTTGAGCCACACGACCAATATCGACGTGCTTCACATCGCCGGGCAGTTCGGCGCCAACATGACGTTGAAGAAGCCGTTCCAGCTGTCAGAGCTGACGAACGCAGTCGATACCGCACTGGCGTCGCGCCAAAAGAGGCTTCCGCAAGCTCGGGCTTAAGCTCACTCGCCGCCTTCGAAAACCGTTAGAAGACCGCGCGTGACTGCGCCCGGGAAAACGCTGTTATGCGTCTCTCCGTCATAGACGCGGTACTGCACCGTAAGTTTCGGGTTGTTGCGCGCTCTCAGGCTTTTGACGAGTTCAACCAGATCGTCGACCATCGGTTGATTTTCGCGCGAGCCGACGGCGAAAAACACGCGCGCGTCGGGACGAATACCGGAGGTCGCGGCTGCCTGCTCCATCGTCAGCGCAATGCGGTTCGAGTACCATAGCGACGGGCTCACGATCACATAGCGCTTGAACAGTGCGGGCTGGGTCAGGAGAACGTATGTCGCGAAGAGGCCGCCGTAGGAGTGGCCGATGATCGTGCGGTCTTCACGGTCCGTGCGGTAGCGGCGGTCGATCAACGGGATCAATTCAGAGGCGATAAACGCGCGGAACTTCGGGCCACCGCCGGAGACCTTCTGAAATTCCGCACCGTAGCCGCCGTCAGGCGCGTAGGCCGGCGTGTAGTCGCGGGTGCGATTCATCCGATAGACCGTGCGGTCCGCCGCGGCGCCCGGATAGGCGATCGCGACCAGGATCACCGGTGGCATGTCTTCACGTTCGACGAAGTGCTGGACGACGTTGCGCACGAGCGCGAAAGAGTAGTCTGCGTCCAGCATGTAGACGACGGGGTAGGTCTTCTTCGACGTTTTGTAGTCGGACGGGAGGGCAACGAAGAGCTGATAGTTCGCGCCGGTTTGCTTTGAGCGCAGCGCGATCACTTCGGTGTTGGGAACGACGTAAGGCTTGGCGACCGCCGGCAAGGCGCACGCGAATGCCACGAGAAGCGCGAGAGCGAACCTGATCATCGGTTCATCCTATCGCCTTCGCCGAATGACGAAAGGCCCCGGTTTATGACCGGAGCCTTTCTTTTCTTGCCATGGATTTCCGCTTTCGCGGGACAAGGGTTTGCAGCGACGCTTTCGCGCGCCCGCAAGCGCCTTACATGTCCATGTCCATTCCGCCCATTCCGCCCGGCATGCCACCGCCCTTCTTGGGCTCCGGACGTTCTGCGATCATGGCTTCGGTTGTGATCAGGAGGCCGGCGACCGAGGCTGCATCCTGCAGCGCCGTGCGCACAACCTTCGTCGGGTCGATGATGCCCGCGTCGATCATGTCGACATAGTCTTCCTTCTGCGCGTCAAAACCCGCCGTCGAAGACTTGCCTTCGAGCAGCTTGTTGACAACCGGCGAAGCTTCGACGCCGGCGTTCTCGAGGATCTGACGGATCGGGGACTGGATCGCCTTGCGGACGATGTTGACGCCAGCCGTCTGGTCGTCGTTGTCGCCCTTCAGGCCAGCCAACGATCTCGTCGCATAGAGGAGAGCGACGCCGCCGCCCGGGACGATGCCTTCTTCGACCGCCGCACGCGTCGCGTTCAGCGCGTCATCGACGCGGTCCTTGCGCTCCTTCACTTCGACTTCCGTCGCGCCGCCGATGCGGATGACCGCAACGCCGCCCGCGAGCTTCGCGAGACGTTCTTGCAGCTTTTCCTTGTCGTAGTCCGACGTCGTGTCTTCGATCTGCGCCTTGATCTGGGCAACGCGGTCTTGGATGTCCTTCTTCTTGCCCGAACCGTCGATGATCGTGGTGTCGTCCTTCGTGATGCGAACCTTCTTGGCCGTGCCAAGTTGGGTGATCTTCACGTTCTCGAGCTTCACGCCGAGTTCCTCGGAGATCACTTCGCCGTTCGTGACGATCGCGATGTCTTCGAGCATCGCCTTGCGGCGGTCGCCGAAGCCCGGGGCCTTCACGGCCGCGACCTTCAAGCCGCCACGCAGCTTGTTGACGACGAGGGTCGCCAAGGCTTCGCCTTCGACTTCCTCCGCGATGATGAGCAGCGGGCGGCCGGTCTGAACGATCGATTCCAGGATCGGCAGCATCGGCTGCAAGCTGGACAGCTTCTTCTCGTGGATCAGGATGTACGGATCTTCGAGTTCCGCCACCATCTTTTCCGCGTTCGTCACAAAGTACGGCGAGATGTAGCCGCGGTCGAACTGCATGCCTTCGACAACTTCGAGTTCGCTGTCGAGCGACTTTGCTTCTTCAACCGTGATCACGCCTTCGTTGCCGACTTTCGCCATCGCTTCCGCGAGCTTCTTGCCGACCCACGAGTCGCCGTTCGCCGAAATCGTGCCGACCTGGACGATCTCTTCGTTCGACTTCACCTTCTTCGAGCGCTTCTTGAGATCCGCGACGACCGTTTCGACCGCGAGCATGACGCCGCGCTTCAGGTCCATCGGGTTCATGCCGGCGGCCACCGACTTCATGCCTTCGCGAACGATCGCTTGGGTCAGAACAGTCGCCGTTGTCGTGCCGTCGCCGGCCGTGTCGTTCGTCTTCTGGGCAACTTCGCGCACCATCTGCGCGCCCATGTTCTCGAACTTATCGGCAAGTTCGATTTCCTTGGCGACCGTGACGCCGTCCTTCGTCGAGCGCGGGGCGCCGAACGACTTGTCGATGACGACGTTGCGGCCCTTCGGACCCAGCGTCACCTTGACCGCATCGGCCAGGATGTCGACGCCGCGCAGAAGGCGCGCGCGCGCGTCTGCGTGAAATTTGACTTCTTTCGCTGCCATTTGAATTTTTCTCTCTGTCTGTCGGGATGTAGAGGGTGGGCTCGATAAAAAGCGGCCAGACCTTTCGGTCTTAAGCCGCTTTCTTCGACGAGCTCTTCGCGCCCTCAAGCACGCCCATGATGTCGGACTCTTTCATGATCAACAGCTCTTGGCCGTCGACCTTCACTTCGGTGCCGGACCACTTGCCGAACAGGATGCGGTCGCCGACCTTCACTTCTGGGGTGATGCGGTCACCCTTTTCGTCGCGCCCGCCGGGGCCGACGGCGACGACTTCACCTTCTTGGGGCTTTTCCTGAGCGCTATCGGGGATGATGATCCCGCCAGCCGTCTTCAGTTCTTCCTGCACGCGCTTCACAACCACACGGTCGCCGAGCGGACGGAACTTCATGGGTTCTCTCCTAAATGCTTGAGCTTTGGATTTGGCGTACTGCTAGCACTCACGGGGAGTGAGTGCCAAACGCGCGCTGGATTTAGGGATCGACGCAAACAGCGTCAAGTGGCCCGCGAAAGAAAATTACGGTGTCCGTATTTTTCCTTAGTAAAATCAGATACTTAAAGTTCTGCGGCTATTGCCGCACTACCAACCCGCCGAGAGCGAGACGAAAACGCGGGCCGAGCGATCATCCTGGGATTGGACATCCCGAGACAGGGGCTTTGCCACTTCGACAGCCGCTACAAACCCCGGAATGATGCCGAACCGAACGCCTCCGCCGGCTGAGGTGAGGCTCTCAGACGAGTTGTCGTTGTTCCAGGTGCGGGCCGCGTCGGCAAACGCATAGATCTGCACCGACGTCAGCCAGTCGTTGACCTTTCTCCATGTCCAACGGACTTCAATCGCGCCCGCGACGCCCTGGTCGCCGAGGATCTCGCTGTAGTCGTACGCGCGGCCAAAGCGTGCGCCGCCGGCGCCGAACTCTTCCGAACCGACCAAAGCGCCATCGGCCCATTGCGCGGAGCCGGAGGCCACGAGGTCGACCTTGCCAAAGAGAGCCTGGGTGATCGTGACGTCGAGTTTGGCTTTCGTGAATTGCGGACGGCCGTCGGGACGGCTGAGCTCCGCATCGCCGTTCTTCGAGGCGTCAAATACGCTGAGGCCTCGCGATGCCTCGAGCGACACGTCGGCCCGTGTTGCGCCTGCGACCAGCGCGTAGCTGAAGCTGCCCCGAAGCACGCGGGTGCGCTCACGCACGTCAGAAGCGCTCACATACACACTCTCCGTGTCGCGTACGTCGGCTTGCAGCTTTACCCAAAGGGATTGTTCGCGCGATCGCATGAGCGGCACGATCAAGCGCGCGTAACGGCGATCGGATTCGCTCACAAAACTTGGAAACGCGCCGCCACTTCCGCTGCGCGAGATCGACGTTCCAATCTCCGTCCAAAGACCGCCGCCGAACCAACCGCGGCCGTAGCCGATATCGGCGAAGAGCAGTTCTTTCGTGTCTGCCGGCGCGGTGAATAGTTGAGCGACAATGCGGTCGCTGGCACCGAACGGTGAGTTCAGCGAGACCGACAACAGGCCTTGTTCGGGCCCTTGATAAGCGTCGCCGCGATTGTCGCCGAAGGCGCGCCAGATGACGGGAACCAGCTTCACTGCGATCTTGAGTGTGTAACGCGCCGGGTCGGTAGCGTCGGCGGCCAATCGCGTCGATTCGATACGTTGACCATAACGGTCAGCAAGTAGCAACAGGCCCCGCTCGAACGTTGCGAGCGTCGTGGGCCGCTCTGTAAACGCGGCTGCGAATTGTGCATCGGCATCGGCTTGGTCCAAACCTTCGGGTTGAACGGACGCGACGTAGCCCTCGATCACGCGCACGGTCAGACTGCCGCCTCGGACTTCCTGCACAGGTATGATCGCGCGCGACAGAAAATAGTCGCGGTCACGATACAGTTGCGTCAGACAGCTTGTGATCCCGAGCAAACTTGCGCCGCCGACTTGCTTACCGATGAGATCGCGTGAGCACGCCTCTGCCTCAGTGCGATCGATGGCGGTCATGCCTTCGACGACGACCGCGTTCAAAAGGAATTGCGGAATGGACGCCAACGCACTTTCGTCCACCTTGACGGGTGCTGTCGGGGCAACGTCAGGCTTTGGCTGTTCCGCTGGCAAACGCTCTTCTAAGCGTTGCGAGTCCGCTGTGTCGGCGGCGTGAAGTACCGTCGTCGCCGTGCACAAGAGTAGCGCACCGACCAAACACCTCGCCATTAACGCACGTGCCGTTAGCATTTCCCCCAGCCGAGTCGCCCACGCGTTAAGTTTTGCCGCCGTAATCGTTAACGAATGGTAACCGCCGCGCTCGGCCGTTAGCGAACTGTCAACCACTCGACCGAAATCACGGTCAGGATCGTGCGCGGCTCGTGTGTCAACCAAGTTTCTTTCCGGCCTCTTAGTCGAGTACGGGCGATTTTATGCGCCGGTAAGGCAGGAGGCTGAACCCATGCGTATTCGTTGGATTCTAGCTGTTGCGGCGGCTGTGATTGCCGCGTTCCCCTCGAACGCCGAGGCGGGCGACGGTTGGCGCGTCGTCGACACGGCCGGTGTGGTACGTGTCGGCGGGCCGGGCCTGATGCCTGTCGCGCTGACGCGCGAGCAGGAACTGCCTGCGGACGCTTGGATCGAAACGGCGTCGGGCCGCGCTATTTTGGTGCGAGGCGAGGAGTCGGTGGTCGTCGAGCCGAACAGCCGCGTCCAGCTTCCCGGCGATCCAATCAATGGTAATACGCAGGTTCTGCAGAACCTGGGGTCTGCGATCTACAAGATCGGCAAGCAGGAAAAACCGCACTTCCAGGTCGACACGCCCTACATGGCGGCTGTCGTCAAAGGGACCGCGTTCACAGTGACGGTCGGCGCCGGCGAAGCAACCGTCGCAGTGACCGAGGGTCTGGTCGAGGTTTCAACGCCAGGCCAAGAAGATGTCGAGTTCGTTCGTCCGGGCTTCACGGCAGCTGTGTCGCGCGAGAACGGTGGCGCGATCATTATCGATCGCTCACCCGCGATCGAGGCGCCGCATAGCGTCGAACCGCCGAAGGGCGATCACGGAAATACGCAGGCCGTTCTGATCCCGGCAGCGATCGGCAACCTCAATATCGACCTCAAGGAGGTCTCGGGCGGCCTCGTGACTAGCGATGTCATTCCGTCGCTCGATGTCGCGCCGGTCAAGGACGTTGTCGCCCTTGTCCCGAACGCGGCCGATGCCGTCGTCCAAACGCCGGTCATCGCGCCTGTCGGTGACGCCGTCACACCGGTCGTAGATGTCGTCGTCGCGCCGGTCATCGACATCGTCCCGCCGATTGTCGCCCCAGGGCTCGATGCTGTGAACAATGTCGGGGGCGGTGTTGTCGGAGGCGGGGGCGGGGTCGTCGGCGACTTACTCGACACCATACGAGGCCAGGGGACTGGCCTTGGTGGCCTTCTAGGACAACACTAGGCGATTGATGAAAGGGCCATGGGGGTGGCGGCATACAGAATCGGCCGCGCGGCTCGGAGTGGCGCTACGAGCTGATCATCTTCGCGCTGGCGGCAGCCCTGGCTTCGGCCGGGCTGTTCGCCGCTTTGCAAGCGTCGATCAACGACGCGTTGTTTCGCGTCGTCACGCGCCCTGCGTCCGGCAATATCGTTATCGTTCAAATCGATCCTCGAAGTCTTGCCGCTCTGCAGACCTGGCCATGGCCGCGCAGCAAGCACGCGCAAGCGATCACGGCCCTTCGAGCAGCAGGTGCTGAACTTATCGGGCTCGATATCGACTTCTCTTCATCGTCGCAGCCAGAAGAAGACTTAGCCCTTTTGGAAGCCGTCGACGCTGCCGAAGGGCACGTTATCTTGCCGTCGTTCATACAGCACACCGAACGCGGTATCAGCGAAGACTTGACTGAAACCAATCCGCTGCCTGCGCTTCGCGAGCATGTGTTGGTGGGCAACGCCAACGTGTTCGCGCCGATGGGCAAGGCCAGGCGCGGAAGCTTAGGCCTCTTCCTGGACGACGGCCATTACCGGCCGACATTCGCAGCCCTGTTGGGGCAAAACGGTCCCTCGACGATCAAGAGCTTCGACATCGATTTCGGCATCGACGCCGCTACGATCCCTCGTTTGTCGATCATCGACGTATTGAACAATTCGTTCGACCCGGCCGCGGTGCGCGGCAAACGCGTGATCATCGGTGCGACCGCAATCGAACTCGGCGATTATGTCCCCGTTCCGGTGCGGGGCATCATACCGGGCGTCGAACTGCAAGCTTTGATGGCCGAAAGCATTCTGCAAGGCCGGACGTTGATGCCGATCGGCCCTTGGGGGGCCGCCTTCATCGTTGCACTCGCCCTTATCTACCTGCGTCCAACGCGGTCGAGTTGGACGTTCCGAAGCTTCGGCTTGCCGTTCGCCGGGCTGGGGTTGGTGCTTCTCGCGGCACCTGTCTTGGTGCTGACGGTCACGCCCATCATCGTCGAGACGGCGCCGGCCCTCTTTGCTGCGGCCGCATGCTTTCTATGTGTCGGGTTTCGCGAACTCAGTGCACGTGCGCGGGCGGTGCTTCGCGAGCGGTCGAACGGCAATTTCCGCCGGGTGCTGGTCAACCTCATCGTCGAGGAGAGTTCCGACGGCGTGGTCGTGGCCGATCACGCGGGTCGTATCGAACTTTGCAACGAGCGCGCCGCCGTGCTTTTGAACTCAACGCGAAAATCGTTGATGAGCCGGCAAGTGAGCCGCTTCCTGCCGACGTTCGAAAGCATGCCGCAGAGCGCTAGCATCGACGATACGCAGCGGCAGATGGATCTTTCCGTCGACTGCGACGGCGGCGATGTCATGCTCGATGTCAGCGTGCGGCGCATGTCGGTACCGGCCGCCGGCGGCGGCGGTCAGATCTGCGTCGACGTTTACACGTTGCGCGACGTGACCACGCGACGCCGGGCGGAGGACGCCGAGCGGCGCGCTCAAAACGAACGCTTCATGGCAGAGCGCGCGAAGACGAATTTCGTTGCGAACATGAGCCATGAATTGCGTACGCCGCTGAATGCGATCATCGGGTTTTCGGAGATGATGTCGGCGGAGCTTCTAGGTCCACTGGGCCAGCCGCAATACGTTGAGTTCGCCGACGTGGTCGCGAAGAGCGGTCACCACCTGCTTTCACTCGTCAACAATATATTGGAAATCTCACGCCTTGAGCAGGACGCGCAGGCGCTTGCGATTGACGATCTGGCGTTCGACGACTGCGCCGAAGCGTCGGCGGAGTTCGCTCGCGCGTCACGTGACTACAAGGCGCAAACGATTACCGTGCAAATCGGCGAAGGCGCGCGGCGCGTGCTTGCGGACAAGCGCGTCATCAAGCAGACGCTTTCCAACTTGCTCTCCAACGCCATCAAGTTCACGAACCCGGACGGCAACATCGCCATTCGCGCGTGGGTCGAGGGCACGGCGTTTTGCTTTGAGGTAAGCGACGACGGCAAAGGCATCGACCCCGCACTGATGCCGCACTTGACCGATTTGTTCCGCCACGCCGACCAGGGGTTCTCGCGCAAGCACGAGGGGATGGGCGCCGGTCTCTACCTCGTCAAACGCTATATCGAACTGATGAATGGCTCGCTCACCTTCGAGAGCACGCTTGGGAAAGGCACGCGCGTGCGCGTGACACTTCCCGGTGCCGCCGTCGTGGTGGCGCCTCGGCTTCGCCCCGACGCAGACGCCGCTTGATCAGTATTTGACGCTGCAGCCGTAGGGGTCGGTTGCCGTTTCGGCGACCTTGCCACCTGACGACACCGCTTTGAACGCCTCACGAACGTAGTTTCGTGCCGTTGCAATCGTCGTTACGTCGGTCGTCGGTTGATCGTCAATCGCGCCCATGTAGCGCACGTTGCCCGTCGGATCGATCACGAACATATGCGGTGTCGTTTGCGCTTCGTAAGCGCGGCCGATGGCGCCTGCCGGATCGAGCAGCACCGCTGTCGGATGTGCGCCGCGCGATGTCGTTAGCTCGTTCGCGCCTGCACCGTGGACGTAGCCCTGCTTGCCGGGTGCTGAGGAAATGATCGAGAGCCATACGCCTCCCACGGCTGTCACCTCTTGCTGCAGCTTTTGCATGTTGCCGGACCCGTAATGCTTCCGCACATACGGGCAGCCGTCGTTTGTCCACTCGAGGACGACGGTCTTGCCTTTGAAGTCGGCGAGCGCGTGCGACTTTCCGTTCGAGTCGACGGCCGTGAATTGCGGCGCCGGCTTGCCGACGATCGGAGATGCGAGTGCGAGAGTGAGCGCGGCGAGTGTTGCTGCGGCTGCAACTAAGATGCGTTTCATCTTGAGGTTCCCAAGGTTTCGATCATGAGAGACTGCGTCAGGA
>JANLXP010000423.1:0-1317 GCA_031365165.1 Alphaproteobacteria bacterium | reverse complement strand
CCGTTGGAAACCGTGGGGAACGCCGGCGGCTTCCCCGCCTCCTTCCAAGTCTTTCCCTTATCCGTCGATCGGAAAATCGTGGGGCCGAGGTGCCCCGTCTTTGCCGCCATCAGAAGCGTGCTGGTGGGGACGCGCAAGGGTGCGTGGTTCTTTCATTCGGATGCGTCGCGCAAAACGTGGAAGTCCGACGGGCCGCATTTCCTCGGCCAGGTCGTCAATCACCTGGTGCGCGATTCGCGCTCCAGCACGCTTCTGATGGCGGCAAAGACGGGGCACCTCGGCCCCACGATTTTCCGATCGACGGACAAGGGAAAGACTTGGAAGGAGGCTGCGAAACCACCGGCGTTCCCCACGGTTTCAAACGGCAACGGGCGGGCGGTCTCGCACACGTTTTGGCTTTCGCCGGGGCACGCGACCGAACCCGGCGTGTGGTGGGCCGGCACCTCGCCGCCGGGGCTTTTCGTTTCGACGGACGACGGCGTTTCGTGGGCGAGCGTCGACGGCTTCAACGAGAACGAGATGTACCTGAAATGGTGTCCGCCGGACGGCGGCACACCGGACGGGGCGCTGCTCAACCAAATTCTGATCGATCCGCGCGATGCGACGCACATGTACATCGCGACGTCGACGGGCGGCGTGTTCGAGAGCAACGATCGCGCGCGCTCATGGCGGCCGTTGAACAAGAACGTCGAGGCGAACTTCAATCCCGATCCCTATCCGGAGTTCGGGCAGGACGCGCATTACATCGCGCTCGCCGCCACGAACCCGGACCGGCTTTGGCAGCAGAACCATTGCGGGATCTACCGGCTCGACCGGCCGGGCGACACATGGGACCGCATCGGCAATGCGATGCCGAAGACGGTCGGCGATATCGGCTTTACGATCCTCGATCATCCGCGCGACGAAGACACGGCGTGGGTCTTTCCGATGGACGGCACCGACGTGTGGCCGCGCACGAGCCCGGAGGGCAAGCCCGCCGTCTATCGCACGCGCAACGCAGGCAAGACGTGGGAGCGCCAGGACAACGGCTTTCCGAAGAAACAGGGCTGGTTCACTGTGAAGCGCCAAGCGTTCTGCCGCGACGCGATGAAGGCGACGGGGCTCTATCTGGGTACGACCGGCGGCGAAGTGTGGGCGAGCACGAACGAAGGCGGACGCTTCACGCAGATCGCACGGCATCTGCCGGAGATTTATTCGGTGGAGGCGGTGGCAAGACTATGAAGACGCGCCCACCCGGGAGCGGGGGGGGGCCGGGCCCGCCGGTGGGTGGTTGGACGGGGGGGCGCCCGGCACCACCCACAGGCCGGCGGGGGGGCC
>JANLXP010000418.1:0-2624 GCA_031365165.1 Alphaproteobacteria bacterium | reverse complement strand
TCATCGTCCTCTGCGACAGCTTCAACATTCCGCTGATCTTCCTCGCCGACACGCCGGGCTTCCTCGTCGGCGCCGAGAGCGAGAAGCGCCGCCTGCCCGGCAAGATCATGACCTTCATGGCGGCCCTCGAACTCTCGACGGTCCCGAAGATCGCGCTCGTACTCCGGAAATCCTACGGCCAGGCCTATCTCAACATGGGCGGCGGCCGCAGCGACGTGACCGCAAGCTGGTTCTCCGGCGACATCTCATTCATGGATCCAGCGGTCGCCGTGAACGTCGTCTACGCCGTCAAACCCGGCGAAGACCCCGCGCGTTATGAGCAGCTGCTCAAGCAAGTCTCATCCGGCACGACCGCGTATGAACTCGCGGCACCCTTCATGGCGCAGATGGTGATCGATCCGAACGACACCAGACGCTTCCTCACCGGCATGCTGGAAGTCCTGAAACGCCAGAGCCAACACCGCCTCGCCGACTGGCCCCCCGCTTTCTAACCAAACGAGTCCCCATGTCCCGCTCCACCGTCAAAACCGAGATCACCGGAAAAGTCTGGAAAATCACCGCCGAAAAAGGTCAGCGCCTCAGCGAAGACGAACCCATCGTCATCCTCGAAAGCATGAAAATGGAAATCCCAGTGCCCGCACCCCTCGACTGCACCGTCATCGAGATCCTGGTCACAGAAGGCGACACCGTCACTGAAGGTGACGTCATCGCGCACATCGAGAGTTAGTGCATAAACATATCGTCGTTGTCGGCAGGTCCCCCGCGGTCGAGGTCCGGGAACGCAAGGATGCCGATCCCGATCGCAAGCCCGATGAGCGAGCCCATGATCGCAGCGCCCAACATGTTGTCCGCAACCGCCGTGAACGCGGCCGCGCACAGCGCGGTCGGTATTCCGACAATCCAACCCACGGGTCTGCTGCGGCGGCGGCGCTGCGGTGCCATATCAAACTCCAAAGACTTGTCGAAGGTATGAGTTCAGCAACTTACCCTGCGGATCAAGCCTGCGCCTGAGCGTCTGGTAGTCATTCCAACGCGGATAGAGCCGTTCGAGTTCCGCCCACTTAAGGCCATGTAACTTCCCCCAGTGCGGCCGGCCCCCATATCGGCGGAATATCGCCTCCGCCACGTCGAACAAGGGCGCGTAGGGCTGGCGATTGAATTGGTGCACGGAAATCGTGACCGCGTCGCGTTTGTAGAACGGCGACAGCCAGATGTCGTCCGCCTTCACGTACCGGTACTCGATCGGGAATACGCCGGGCAGCTTCTGCTTGACGAACGCCTCCGCCACTTCGCGGATGCAGTCGACGCCGTTCGCGGCCGGCACTGCGTACTCCATCTCGTTGAAGCGTACGTTGCGCGCGCTCGGGAAGATTTCGTGCGCCCAACGCGTGCGCGATGAAGCGCCCATCGATGCATTCGTGAAGAACCGCTGCACCTGGCCCGAAAGTGCGGGAACAAAGCGTGCGATCTCGCAGCCGATCCCAAACGCCCGCTGATCCGAACTGACGCGCTCGCCGCGTTCGTACATCTGTTCCGATGAGAGCGGCGTCGAGACGTCCTCCTCCACCTCGTCCAGCGTCTTTGCGACGACCGCATCAGCGTGCGGAAACCAGAAGAACTCAAAGTGCCGATGCCGCTCCTTCAGCTTGGCGATATCGCGCCAACACTCGGCAACCGGCATGACCCAATTCTTCTCGCGCAATTTGTAGGCCTTGCGCACGCCAAGCGTGATCTCGCTCATGACGCCCAGCGTCCCAAACGACACGCGCCCCGCCTCGAACACGTCCGCATTCGACGACGCGGAACAGTCGAGCACCTCGCCAGACACCGTGACGAGCCGAAACCCCTTCACCTCCGCCGACAGCGAGCCCAGCGTCGGCCCCGTCCCGTGCGTCCCCGTCCCAACCGCGCCGCCGATCGCCTGCCGGTCGATATCGCCCTGGTTCTTCAAGCCGACGCCAAGGTCGAACAACGACCGCCCAAGCGCGTGAATCTTCGAACCGGCTTTCACCGTCGCCGTCAGCGCATTCGCATCCGCCGACACGACGCCTGAAAACGCATCGAGCGAGATCAGCGTGCCCGACGTTTCGCCGAGCGGTGTGAACGAGTGCCCGCTCCCCACCACCCGCACCGGCCCCACGCCTTCACGCAAGGCCTGGACAAGCTCAGCTTCCGTTTCAGGCCGCGCGACCCGCTGAGGTTCGCCGCGAACCGCGCCCGACCAATTCGACCAAGAGACCATCAGATCGCAAGCGGCCCCGTCTGCGCCTTGAAGGCGTCCGCACGTGCGCGGCCCTCTGCCACTTGCGCGGCCGTCAAGCGACGCTGCATCTCTTCGGCAGGTGTCGGCGCATTCGAATCGACGCGGAAGTGCTGGCTATCGTACGGAATCCCGGTGAACCCACCGCGCGCCGCGAGCACAAAGAACTTGTAGGCCTCGACCTCGTCGGCAGCGATCCCCTCGCCGCGTTCCAGCATGGTGGCGTAGTTGTACTGTCCCTGCGCGAGGCCGTAGCGCGCCGAATGTCCATACCACCGCGCCGCCTCCGCGATGTTGCGCGCCGTCCCCTGTCCGAACTCGTGCATCGAGCCCAAATCGAACATCGAAAGCGCATTGCCCGCCA
>JANLXP010000354.1:0-1101 GCA_031365165.1 Alphaproteobacteria bacterium | reverse complement strand
CGTGATCTCGTAGGAGCGGCCGCCGGAGGGGGTGTTGACCTCCACCCTGTCGCCATTCGTTTTGCCGATCAGCGCACGCGCCAACGGCGACGAGATCGAGATGCGGCCCTTGGCGAAGTCGGCCTCGAGGTCGCCCACGATCTGGTATTTTGCCTTTTGATCTGTGTCTTCGTCGACGACGGTGACCGTCGCGCCGAATTTCACGACCTTGCCGGAAAGCTTCGAGACGTCGATCACGTGCGCGCGGGAGATCTTGTCCTCGAGTTCGAGGACGCGCCCTTCGATGAAGCTTTGGCGCTCCTTCGCGGAATGATATTCCGCGTTTTCGGACAAGTCGCCGTGGGCGCGCGCTTCCGAGATCGCGCGGATGACGGCCGGACGCTCCACCGACTTCAGATGTTTGACTTCCGTTTCGAGGGCCTCAAAGCCCTGAGCGGTCATGGGAACTTTTTCCATAATCTCTGCTCAACTTCCGCCGCACCGAAGGACAACAAATTCGAAGGGCCTTGGTGGTGCGACCGACCAAGGCCTCTCAAAATGGTTTGAAATTGCTCGCGAGAGTGTCGCTTCTCGAGCTTGCGCGAGAGCTGTAGTCCCCTCGAACGCATGCATAAGAACATAAGGGAAATGAGGCGAAATTTCAAGGTCCGATTGGCGTTATGAATCCTTTGGATTCAAGGCGTTAACGCGCGAAAGACTGGAGCGGCGCGACGTCGAGCGTGGTGGTCCGCAAGGCCTCAATCGCCTGCACGGCGGCGAGGGAGCCTGCAAGGGTGGTGTAATAGGGGATCTTGAGCATCAACGCGTTGCGCCGGATCGAGAGCGAGTCCTTTAGGGCTTGGGCGCCCTCGGTTGTGTTGAATACGAGATCGACGGTGCCGTCCTTCATTGCGTCCACGATGTGCGGGCGGCCTTCGTAGACTTTGTTCACGCGGGTAACGGCGACGCCCTCTTTCTGCAGATGGGTCGCCGTGCCGCCGGTCGCGATGATTTTGAAGCCAAGCGCGATCAGGCGGCGGGAGAGGCCCACGGCCTTTTCTTTGTCGGCGTCGCGGACGGAAAGGAAGACCGTGCCGCTGTCGGGGAGTGTCAGGCCCGCCG
>JANLXP010000263.1:0-1175 GCA_031365165.1 Alphaproteobacteria bacterium | reverse complement strand
TCAAACGAAACCGACGACAGCCAGTCGATACCGATGTGGATGTTCGCCTTCGCCTCTTCGCGGCCCGGAAGCTCGAGATTTCGTCCGCGCGGTGCACCGCAGCCGACGAACACCGCGTCGTACCCCTCGGCCAGCACTGCCTTCAAACTATCGACGCGCTTGCCGAGCCGGAGTTCGGGCTGCAAGTCGGTGATGAACTTCACCTCTTCATCCAGCACCTTTTCGGGCAGGCGAAATTTCGGAATCTGCGTCCGCATCATGCCGCCCGCGGCCGGGTCTTGATCATAGATGACGACATGATAACCGAGCGGCAGCAGATCGCGCGCAACGGTCAGCGACGCAGGCCCCCCGCCGATCAACGCAATCCGCTTCCCGTTCTTCGCGGAAGCAGGCGCCGGCATGCGGTCAAGAACGTCGCCCTTGTTGTCGGCCGCGACGCGCTTCAAGCGGCAAATCGCGACCGGCTCCGCCTCGACGCGCCCGCGCCTGCACGCCGGCTCGCAAGGCCGGTCGCACGTGCGGCCCAGCACACCCGGAAACACGTTCGAGTGCCAATTGACCATGTAAGCGTCGGCATACCGGCCCGCCGCGATCAACCGGATGTACTCCGGAACCGGCGTGTGGGCCGGACACGCCCACTGACAGTCGACGACCTTATGGAAATAGTCGGGGTTCGAAATATCCGTCGGCTTCATTCCCGGCCGTGTTGGCTTGGCCGGCGCGTCCAGTGCGTCGATACTCATCGCGCGAAAACGTCTCCCTCGAGACCGAGGCCGCAACGACTGTTGAAGCTGAAATACGAAGCGGTCCCCGGGGCCGCCACTATAGTCGCCGCCGCCCTTGGCGCCAGTGTTCAATCACCCCACTTCACCCGTGGAAATTCCTCCTGTTGCACCGCGAAATGCGGCTATCTATTCACCTTGACGCTGACCCAAGGAAGCCCTCATGCCGGACAAGCCTGCCGACCTCGCCAGCCACCCGATGCGCCTGGCCCCGGCCCGTTTGCGCCGCGTCTGCGATCCGAAGGCCTTCAAGTTCAAGACCACAGCCGACCTACCGGTGTTCAATGGCCTGATCGGTCAAAGCCGCGCGCTGGAGTCGCTCGACCTCGGCGCCCGTATCGATAAGCCCGGCTTCAACCTGTTCGTACTCGGCGAACGCGGCACCGCCCGCCA
>JANLXP010000207.1:0-4062 GCA_031365165.1 Alphaproteobacteria bacterium | reverse complement strand
CCGTTGCAACAGCTGCTCCAAATGCTCCGTATTTAGACGATTGAGCACCAACACCTGCGCCCTCGACAGCACCGCCGCGTTCAACTCGAAACTCGGGTTCTCCGTCGTCGCCCCGACCAGGATGACCGTCCCATCCTCCATCACCGGCAGGAACGAATCCTGCTGCGCGCGGTTAAAGCGGTGGATCTCGTCCACGAAGAGCAGCGTGCCCTTCCCCTGCGCCCGCCGCGCACGAGCCATGTCGAAGACTTTGCGCAGATCCGCGACACCGGAAAAAATCGCGGACAACTGCTCGAAGTGCAGGGCCAATCCCTGGCTCAACAACCGCGCGATCGTCGTCTTACCCGTGCCCGGCGGACCCCAGAGGATCATCGACGACAGCCGCTTCGCCGCCAGCATCCGCCCAATCGGGCCACCGGCGCCAAGCAGATGATCTTGCCCGATCACTTCGGCGAGCGTCTTCGGGCGCAGCCGGTCGGCGAGCGGGCGCGGCCCCGCGCCTTCCTCCAATCCGGCAGCCTCAAACAGCGTCGCCATCAAACCTCTCTAGTTGCGCACCGTCAGCGACAGCGTACTGCCGCCGCGGTCCACCGAGATGCTCCAAGACCGCCCACCCTTCCGCAGCACATCCTGCAGCGCCGAAACGTTCGCGATCTTCCGCCCATTCACGCCAACAACGACGTCGCCAGGTTGAAACCCAAACCGCGCGGCGAGCGACTGCCCATCGACGTCGGTCACAACCACGCCGTCGCTGCGCTGGGTGCCTAAATCATCCGCGAGTGCACGCGTAAGGTTCGAAACCTTCACACCCTGCAGTGGATTCTGTCCGTCGATCGCGGCCGTCACGCGCGCGCTCGCAGGCTCGCTCGTCAGTCTAACGGATGCGGTGCGCGGCTGACCGGCGCGCAGGTATGTCAGCGTCGCCACATTGCCCACGCCCTTCGTCGCTACACGGAAGTTCAACCCCTGCTCGTCGTCGACGCCGAAATCGTCCACCTTCGTGATCACGTCCTGACGCTGCAAACCCGCAAGCGCAGCCGGGCTCCCCGGCGTCACGTCGCGAACCAGCAAACCCATCGGCCGGTCGAAGCCCAGGCTTCCGGCCACACGCGCATCAACCGGCTGCACGTCGATGCCGAGCCACGGTCGCGCGACTTGCTTCGCCCCACCGAGCGCCGTGTTGACCACGACCTTGACCATGTTCGAGGGGATCGCAAACCCGATGCCGACGCTTCCGCCGGTGCGCGAATAGATCGCGGAGTTGATACCGATCAGCCGTCCGTCGACAGTCACCAGCGCGCCGCCCGAGTTACCCGGATTGATCGCGGCGTCCGTCTGAATGAAAAACTGATAGTCACTCACCCCCGCTTGCGTGCGCGCGAGCGCGGAGACGATGCCGCTCGTTACCGTCTGTCCGACGCCGAACGGATTGCCGATGGCGAGCACGATGTCACCGACCTCCGCATCGTCACTGTCGTGGAACGCCAACGTCGGCAGCACCTTGCCGCCCGTATTCACCCGCAGGATCGCAAGATCGGTCCGCTCGTCCGCGAGCAACACCTTCGCCTCGAACTCGCGCCGGTCGGCAAGGGCCACGACAATCTCGTCAGCGCCCGCAACCACATGGTTGTTGGTCACGATAATCCCGTCCGACCGCACGATCACGCCGGAGCCAAGCGCGCTTTGCACCCGGTCGCGCCCGCCAAACATGCGCCCGAAGAACGGATCGTCCGCGAACGGGTTCCGCACTTTGCGCTTCGAATAGATATTCACCACCGCAGGCGCCGTCTTCTTCACGACGGAGGCGAAAGAGAGTTGCATCTGCGCCGGCGACGTCGGCACGACCCGCAGTGGCTGGGGCTGCGGCTGTGCGAGAACCGCCGAGGCCGCCACAACGCTCAAAACAACGATCGAAAGCGACTTCATCTTCATGGCTTCGATTGATCCTAAGAACGCCCACTCGGGGCGCTTTGAAACGCCAGAGGGATTGCGATTGCAAGGCCACCAATGGTGCTACAACTTCTAGCTGCCTAAGAAACGCGGAATCGAATCCGTCTGATGCGTCTGCAAGGCAGAAATCCGCCAAATTATCCGTCTGCAATCCGTATGGAATGCGTCTGCAATCCGTCTGCGACAAACCGACAAATTCGCAGAATTCTCCCGACCGCCCACGCGCCAAGACACAACCCCGGAACGAGCCGTGGATGCAGTCTTGTGCGGATAGAGGTCCGGATCGGTCGAGCATGTGCTGCCTGCACGGGCGAATCCACATCAGCGCGGGCAATCATCGTAAGTGTGTCTTACGCGCGCGATTGCAAGCTGCATCCAGGTCGCGGGCAGCTTGCCGCACCGACATCGCAGGAGATTCAGGAAGCGCTGGCCACAGGCTCCGGCGCCGGCTTCTCGCCAGCATTCCTGCTCACCGGAAAATGCAGAAGAAATGTCGCTCCCGCACCGGGCGAGCTGCGAACTGCGACGCGCCCCTGATGCAGTTCAACGATCGATTTCGTAATCGCTAAGCCCAACCCCACGCGATCGTTCGCCGTGACGCGCGCGCGATCGACTCGATAAAATCGATCGAAGATTCGATTTTGGTGCTCGGGCGCAATTCCTTCTCCCGAATCTGCGATCTCAATGACAACGCCGCCCGGCTCAGAAACGGCACGCATGGAGATCCGCCCCCCACGCGGCGTATGCGCAAGTGAGTTGGATACGACGTTGCTGACCGCGCGCTGAAACAGCGTGGCATCGGCCATGATCCACAATTGATCCTCGCATTCCACTCTCAGATCGATGTCACCGTCTGCCGCAAGTTCTTGGAAGAAGGCACGAATCTTTTCCAATCGTTCGGCGACGCTCACATTCACCGGCAGCAGCGTTGCCTGACCATTCTCAACTCTCGCAAGAAACAGAAGAGATTTCACCATGCTGCCCAGATGCATACATTCCTCGAGCGTGGACTCGAGTGCGTCGCGATAGGTCTCGGGCGTACGCGCTTCACGCAAAGCAACTTCAGCGCCAAGTTGAATGCGGTTGATTGGCGTACGCAACTCGTGCGCCACATCATCCGCATAACGGCGAAGTGCTTCATAGGCCGCTTCGAGCCGGTCCAGCATGTGATTGAACTGCGTCACGTATTCGCGCAATTCGCTCGGCAAACCGTCCGGCGCTACGCGGTAGTCAAGCGTCGAGCGCTCGACTCTGGCCGCAGCGGTCGCGAGGACACGCAACGGGCGCAACTGCGTGCGAACGATATACCATCCGGCAATGACGGAGAGGATAAGCGCAACCGCAACAACCATCGCGGCGAGCTCCATGTAATAGCCAAGAATTTCGCCGTCGAGACTGGTGTCCATTGCAAGCTGTATCGTCGCAAGCGCGCCATCCGGTTGCCCTGCAAGCGGCACCAACATTACCAACGTGCGGAAGCGGCGCTCTGCATCGACCAGTTCGCCGAACTCCCGTCCTCCGGCCAATAGGTTACCCGCCACCTTGGGAAACTCTTTCGGCATGTCCGCTGTTTCGTGAGTGCCTATGCTTGCCGGCCCGACAATGCGGATAAAGAGCTGGCGCGGTCCCTCAAGATCTTCACTAACTTCGTGATCGAGGTAGTCAGGATCGACCACGGCGGCGCTCAACAAATCGCGCACCGTCAGCGCTCGCGTCAGCAGCACCTGATCGTCACGCCATTCCATTCCCTTCGCGAGAGCGAAGTAAAGTAGAACGGCCGTCAACAGGACGAGCGCAATCGCGGCACCGACGAACCACAACATCAGGCGTCCGGCGAGCGAACTCCCTGAAATCCGGTCAACGAACGACATTGCTGCGCCCATGAATTGGATTCATCGCCTTATGCGCAAACCGATCATCGACGTCCGCGCAGAGACTGTCGTTGGCAACGAAGCCGCCTGGATCGCCCCACCGCTTCAGCAGGCGAACGGTTCTTTCGGCGACCAGCACTTTCACGATCTCTGTCCTATGGCCGATCCCGCGGCGCGGCGACCTCTAGAGCGCACCCTTGGCTGGGAGGCATCGTCTCTTTTTGTTCCAAAAAGTCAATTA
>JANLXP010000171.1:0-3361 GCA_031365165.1 Alphaproteobacteria bacterium | reverse complement strand
CGCCCCTGGCACGGCCCCCTTGGCTGTGCGCGTTGCGATGGACCGGGAGAGGCTGTCAGGCGAAACCGCCCCAAGCGACTTGCGTCGCACGCCCTCCGGCCGCGGCCGGTTTCGGAAGCGGCGGACTATAAGGATTTGAGGATTGGGGGCAAGGGCGCTCAAGGCCTTGAAACCGGCGGTATTGCCGCATGGAATGGTACCCTCAAACAAGGGCCGGAGGCTTCGGAAATGCGCGGATTGGCTTTGATGTTGGCGGCAGGGGTGGTCCTTGGCGGGTGCGATCAGGTTTGCGGGCCTGCCGTTCGACCTGCGGTACCCCCGGTTCAGGCGTGCGCCAAGGCGTTCGACCGCACAGTTTCGTTCACCAGCGTGCAGCCAGCTGACAAGCTGGTGGTCGAGGCGCTGGGCCCCGATTGCGCGAATCCTGCGATGCTGGCCCGGGTGTTCGATGCCAAAGGGCGCCTTGTCTATGCAGAGATGACGAGCGGAAAGTGGATGATGAGCCCCGAGATGTTTCCGCCGGGCGGCGGGACGGCGCAGGGTGCTTTGGATGCGCTCTACGATATCGGCGAGCCGAATTCGATGATGCTGCCCGCGTGGACCGGTGGGCCGGCACCGCAGAAGGGCAACTATGGCGTCTATGAAGCGCTGGTGCCGCAAATTGCCTACGAGCGGCTGCGCCAGATGAATGCGCCGACCTTGATCAAGCGCGGCGGCGGCGAAAGCGGGACGATTTACATATACGATCCGGAATCGGCGATGGCGATCGCGGTTGCGAAGTACGCGGTCTAGGCGCGCAACGATTTGTTCACGCTCGCGGGCCCGGGTGTCCCAAGCCGGGACCGCCGCGGTTTATCGTGTCACCGGAGCTTTGATTCTGCGCGGGCGTTAGCACATTATTTATTTTAACAACGCATGGCCGCGCGGATGTGCATTGAACAGCGGCCATTAACTCAAGTTTTTTGCAATTCGTTTGGAACATGCGCGCGACACTGGCCCGGAAGCGTGGGAAACCGCGCAAAAGGAGGGGTTCGGGCGATGCGCAAACTCGTGGGACGGCTGTCGGTGGCTTTCGGAGCAAGCTTGCTTGCATCGACGGCTATTGCGGGCGACGCGCAGAATTCCTGGCGGATGGTCAGCAGCGTCGGCGACGTCGCCGTCAGCTCGGACGGGCTTATTCGCGTGGCGGTCAATACGTCGTCGGACTTGCCGGAAGGTACGGTCGTGACCACAGGTGTTGCGGGGCGCGTCGTGCTTCGCCGCGGCGAGGAGCAGATCGTCCTTTCGCCACAGAGCCGGGTGACGCTGACGGGCGACAACGATATCGGCACGCACATCACGCAAGACATGGGTTCGGTTATCTTCAGCATCGGTAAGCGCAAGCGGCCGCACTTCGAAGTCGACACGCCGTTTCTGGCCGCGATCGTCAAAGGTACGGCGTTCACGGTTTCGGTGAACGACGAAGCGGCTGCCGTGCACGTGAACGAAGGCGCCGTCGAAGTGGCGACGCCGTGGCGCAATGCCGTCACGCTGGTGAAGCCAGGCTCAACGGTGCGCGTGCGCAGTGCACTTTCCTCTCAGATCGAAGTTATGGCCGGCACGAAGGTTTCGCGCACGGTTGCAAGCAATGAGGGCGGCTGGCAGGCCGTGCTCGGCGGCGGAGCGAAGACGGGCCCATCGGGTGCCGCATCGCTGACGTCGTCGGGCACGGGGCTTGGCGGGCGTTCGGTGGACGATCCGCGCGGCGTTGACGACCCGCGTGGCGTGGATGATCCGCGCGGCGTGGACGATCCTCGCGGCGTCGATGACCCGCGTGGCGTGGACGATCCGCGTGGTGCGGGCCTTGCGAACGGGGCGGGCTTGCGTCTGGCGGCCCGCGAGACGAACGACGGCTTCGCGGCACCAACGGCTGAGCCTGTCGAATTGCCGGCAACCGCAGCACCGCAGCCTGCGCAACTTGTTCGCATGGCAGGTGCTGAGACCAAGCGACCTGAGGCTGCGGGTGCTCCGCAGGGCAACGGCGCTTCGACAAGTGTTGCCGGCAGTGCTCAAGCGGCGGAGTCGAACCCTGGTTTCTTCGGCGGCAAACCGGCCGAGGCTGTGGCCGTCGCTCGACGCTCTTCGCGCTCACGCGGCAACTCGGAGTTCCCCGTGTTCGAGATTGCCGTCGGCGGGTTGGGCTTACTGATGTACATCTTGGGTTCGCAGATGATGGGCTTTAAGCGCAGCAACGCGCGGCCGGTGCGCATCCGGCGCTAGGTAGGCGCACTTTCCCTGGAGACGGCCCTGCCGAAAGGTGGGGCCGTTTCTCTTTGCGGTCAGCGCAAGGTGGCGTCGAGTGCGCGCAGCGGATCGCTCTGTTCGCGCGGGATGGACGCGTCGGCTCTCGGGCCGACATTGATGAGGAGGTTGCCGCCGTTCGCGGTGACGTCGCGGTGGAGCGCGATCAGCGCGTCGGCTGAGAGGTAGTCCTCAGCGCGTTCGTTGCGGTTGTAGCCGAAGGCGAGGCCGAGGCCGCGGCAGGATTCCCATTTCTTGTTCGTAGGAATTGCGCCTAAGCCGTATTCGACCGTGCGGAAGTTGCAGTGCGGTGGCGCCGGATTTTCCTGCGGGCCCGTTGCGGCGGCGACGCGGGTTTTGATCACCGCGTTGAAGTTCGCGCGGGCCGCCGGATCGCGCAGGCCGTTGAACAGCGTTTCCTCCGCGAACCAGCGGTCGTTCACGACGCCGTCGGGCACGCGCGCATAATAGTGTGCAAAGATCTCGGGGACTTGGGCCTTCGAGGGCCAAGCGATGTCGTTCCAGAGGACGCTGGGTTTGTAGCGGTCGATCAGTTCGCGAACCTGCGCTGCCGCGTAGTCGCAATAGGCGCGCTCTGTCGGCACGCACGCGAACATGTCGCCGAGGTTGGCGATGGGCTCGGGACGCACGGTCCAATCGAGGCCGCCGGAGTAATAGAGGCCGAAGCGCATACCACGGGCGCGGACGGCTTCCGCCAATTCGCCGACGAAGTCGCGTTTCGTGTGCCAGCCAGGGCGCGCCGGATTTTCTATCGCCGTCGGCCAGAGGCAGTAGCCGTCGTGGTGCTTGGTCACGAAGACGACGTACTTGGCACCCGCTTGTTTGAAGAGATCGGCCCAGGCGTTCGCGTCGAAGGCCTGCGCCGCTTCGTCGAACACGGGACGGAACGATGTGTACGGATGATCGCCGTAGGCCGCCTTGTGGTACGCGGCCGTCGGGCTGCCGGGTAGACGCATCGCGTTCTCGTACCACTCGGCGTACGGGATGTGCGCGTTCATGTCGTCGTAGTGGTCGCGCATCAGTTCGTGGATCGGTCGACCGCGCGGCGCCCACGCGGGAA
>JANLXP010000012.1:0-10292 GCA_031365165.1 Alphaproteobacteria bacterium | reverse complement strand
GCGCGCGTTCACGTTGGCGCCGTGGCGCGCGAGTGCCCAGGCCGGCGCAAAGCGGCTCCATCCGATTGCGCCTAGAAACGGCGTCGAGCCTTGGCCTGCGCCTTCTTCCACGTTGGCACCGGCGCGAACCAGAAAATCGATCGCCGGAATGTCGTCATTCCATACCGCGGCGTAGAGCGAGAATTGCGGGCTCGCGCCCAAGCCGATGAGGTAGCGCGCGAGCGGCAGATTTCGTCCATGCGCGATGCAGAACCACACGGGTGTCGCTTTCCATGCACCTTCCGCGAAGGCGTGGTCGTGCAGGTCGATCCCGTGATCGAGCAAGACTTCGGCGGTGCGCAGGCTCGCCTTCGGCGCGCCGCCGCCAAGGTTGGTTGCGCAACAAAGATGCAGCCAATTGCGGCCGCGCTCATCGCGATGGCGGAGCAATACCGGTTGCGCCGTGAGCTCCGCGTCGACCGTCTTCCAGTCGAACGCGCGTACAGCCGCCGTCAATGACGTCTTCGACACCATGGCGCGGGACTAGCAGGCGGGTTGTCGGGCAGTCAACTTTGCGTTGATACAATTGGACCCGACTGGTGATGGTCACGCCCCTCTGCGAATTCGCTCGGCCGTCACGCTATCGCGTTCGAGTTGATGCGACCTGCCTTCGATTTGAATTAGGGCTTGTACCTTAGAAGTCTTTGAGGTCGCGCCGACGCCGATGGCCTGCGCGATGGCGATTGCTTCATTCTTTTTTACGGCCTTATCCGCCCGGATTTTTTTCATCACGTCGGCAGTGGCGGCGATATTTCCCAAAACGGAGCGCAATTGCGTTGCATAAAGCTCCACAACCGCGGTAGCCGCTCCAACCTGCTTTTTGGCGGCGGGCTTCTTCGCCGCTTTTTTCTTTTTTGGTTTCAGTTTGGCTAGCGCTGCGACCAATTCGTCGGGTTCGCTTTCGAAGAATCGATCAAACAATTCCGCTAACGCGTCGACCAACGCAGTGTCAGCCGGTGATGCGTTCAACCGCAGTCCGTCAAGGGCGGAGCGCAACATGGCAGTGCTCATGCCTTACATCCTCTTTTCGAGTTCGGCGCCAATTTCGTTGACCGTTCGCCGAATCGCACCAGTCTCCAAGTAGGGTATCGTGGTTTCTGCTGCTTTTTGCATGGGCTGAGATCGCGGCAGTTCCGCTGAGAAGAACATCCTGTTCGGTGCGATGAGTGCGCGCAGATCGGCGTCAGCCCCGACAATTGTCTGGAGTTGCGCGACTGCGCTCTCCTGCAAACTGACATTGGCCGCCATGCCGCTGGTCAACGTGGGAAGTACACCCAACACTTGCAGTTGCGGGCAAAGTCTCACTGGATTTGCAGCGCCAAGCTGTCCACGCTTCATCGTGCTGACCCTACGGAGGAAGAGCGCGACCGCTTCGATGGATCGCGCATCGGACGCGGTCGGAATGATCAAATGAGTGGCGGCGACGAGGGCATTTACGGACCCCAAGGTCAGTCGTGGGCCGGTGTCGATAATGACGAGATCAAAGTTGTGTTCGAATGCAGGCGAGCGCAAGCGCTTCAACAAGCGAAATCGCACGTCGTCCGGTGACGCGTTCGTAAGCCATGCAAATTGCTCACGCGTCTCGAAATCGTCGAAACCATACGTCGCTGGAAAGAATGCGAGGTTCGGTAGCGCGGGACTGCCTGATACGCGAAGCGCAAATGCCTCATCGTCGGTAATGTCTGATCTAAGCAAGGCGTCGGCATGGCTGCGCGGGTTCAGAGTGCCGATACCGCCCATTGCGCTTAGCGCCATTCGGCTCAACGAACCTTGGTAGTCAAGGTCGATGAGCAAAACGCGTTTGTTCTGTAGTGCTTGCGTAGCCGGGTAATTGTTTCGGCGCGCGAAGTAAGCCGCGAGATTCGCTGCCACCATTGTCTTCGCGACGCCGCCCTTGAGATTGGCGACCAGTAGTATTGGAAGCTTTCCACGTTGTGCCGCGAGCGCGCTGTCTGAGGGTGCAATTTCGCGCAGCCAGACTTGGACTGATTCCGGCGGAATTTCGGGCGCACGTTGACGAATTTGGTTCGAAATAGGTTGCCGCACTTGACCTTCGAGGTCTGCGATCAAGCGGCTCTTTTCTGCTATGTCGGAATTTGCCTGTTGCAAGCGCACGAGCAGCGGCTTGCGGCCCGAGAAAAGACCATAGCGATAGCCGGCCGCGAGGCAGCCGCCGGTAAAAGCAAGGGCAGTCAATACAACGTTTAGGTCGCTAACTGCATCGGTCAAGCTCATGGATCGTCCCAAGAGTTGGGCATCTGAATTGAGACCTATGCTGGCTTGCCAGTTAGAGGATTGCCAGATGTTTGTTGCCGACGGCGAGTGGCGCGACGAGCGCGATTGCCGTTGCGCTCTGATTCCACGATATCGCTCGTGGGTGTGTCCGTTGGTTCGGCTTACCTTCCAGAACCAGTCGCGGGTGAGACGAAAGCGCTGCGACAAGAATGCTTCTGCCGGGGATCGGTTAGATGCCGGTGCGATGATGAGCGGTATTGATGTTTGGCCATTTGTTCTTTATTTGTTCGTGCATGACATTTCGTCGTCCAAACGAGGTTTTGTGCTGCCGTTCGGTGCGGATGCGTCGGCCCGTTTCCATACGGATCGCAAACGCAATCCGAACGGATTCCAAACGGATATTTCCGCAGAAATCAGCCGTGCAAACGCATCTAACGGATTCGATTTTGCGTTTTTCGAGTTTGAGATGGAGAAAGTTGTTGTGGCGCCAAGAGTTAGCGCTGGTTTGTTGTTGGTTTTCGCTGGGTTCGCGGAGCCCTGGTTCCGCGAAGGTCCGCCTACGCCCGAAGACGGGCTTTGGCGCGAAGAACTGGTGCCGCCTGCGTGACTCGAACACGCGACCCCCGCATTACGAATGCGATGCTCTACCGGCTGAGCTAAGGCGGCTTTGGGCGCTCGAAAAGAGGCGCGGACCATACTGGCGCGCGCACCTTTCCGCAATCTCTACGCGGGGGCGCGGCGGTTTGCTACGGTGGGCCTTAAGGGTGGCGGAAATCGGGGGACTTTCGGTGACATTGCAACGGTTGGCGGCGGGGACGTTCGGGCTCGCGCTTTTGGCGGGGTGCGCCAGTGTTGAGGGGCCCACGGTTCAGGGACCGGGGGTTACCGCGCCGCCTGCGCTCTCGTACCGGATCGTGCAGTCGCTCACGACGGAGGTGGGGCCCAGGCTTGCGGGCTCACCGCGGGAGGCGGTCGCGCGGGATTGGGCGGTGCGCACGCTCAAGGACCTCAAGTTTTCGCGCGTCACCGTCGAGCCGTTCAAGATCAAGGCTTGGGTGCGCGGCGCCGGCTCGGCGACGCTCGTCAGTCAAGGCAACCAAGAGCTTGCGGTGGCCGCCCTCGGCGGTTCGATCGCGACGCCGAAAGGCGGGATCACGGCGCCGGTTGCGTTCGTCGCTTCGTTCGACGATTTGCTGAACGCGCCGCCGGGGTCTTACACCGGCAAGATCGTGTTCGTGAACGATCGCATGACGCGCGCGAAGGACGGTGCCGGTTACGGCGTCGCCGTGCGCAAGCGGAGCAAGGGCGCGCAGGAGGCCGGCAAGCGCGGCGCGCTCGCGGTCGTTATCCGCTCTGTCGGCACGGATTCGACGCGGTTTCCGCACGCGGGATACATGCACTACGACGATGCTGTGAAGAAGATCCCCGCGGCCGCTGTCTCGAATGTGGATGCGGACCAGATCGAGCGGCTTTCCGCGATGGGTTTGCCGGTCACGTTGAAGCTCGTGCTGCAGACGCGCGAAGTTGTCGATGCGCCGTGCGGCAATGTCATCGCCGATATCGTGGGCGTGGAGAAGCCGGACGAGATCGTGCTTCTGGCGGCGCATCTCGATTCTTGGGATTTGGGAACGGGGGCGATCGACGACGGTGCGGGTGTCGCGATCGTCGTCGCGGCAGCGCTTAGAGCTGCGGGGCCTGACCTGAAGCCGAAGCGTACGATCCGCGTGTTGCTCTCGGGCTCCGAGGAGTCGGGTGTTCATGGCGGCGAGAACTACGCGAAGGTGCATGGGGCCGAGACGCATGTGGTGGCGACGGAGGCCGACTTCGGAACGGGGCGCGTGTGGCGGTTTTTCGTCGAAGGCGCCTGAGGCCGATTTGCCGTTCTTCGATGGCGTGGCTGCGAGCTTGCGCGATCTTGGAGTCGAGCGCGGCGATAACAAATCCGACGGCGGGGCCGATATCGGGGCGCTCGCCAAGAAGGGCGTGCCGGTCGTGGGGCTGACCCAGGACGGCACCACCTATTTCGATTATCACCACACGGCGAACGACACGCTCGACAAGATCGAGCCCGCCGCGCTGGAGCAGAATGTGGAGGTGTACGCGCGGGTTGTGCGCGCGTTTGCGAACCGGTGAATTAGTTCGGCGTGGGTACCGGGGCTGGGCTTAGGAACTCGCGCACCGCGCGGGCGGATTGGTCCGCCACTTCTTCCATCGGGAGGTGGCCGACGTTGTCGTACTGGATCAGCTTCGAGTTCGGGATCGCGCCGGCATAGGCCTCGCCCACATCGGGTGGAACGAGCGTGTCCTCGGCGCCCCAAAGGATGAGCGTGGGCGTCTTGATCTTGGCGGCGTTGTCTTGGATGAACGTGTCTTGGTCAGTCTGGAAACGCTTGAGGGTCGCGGCGCGCGTGCCTTCGCGGCGGTTCAGTTCCCAGTAACGGTCGACCATCGCGGGGGTGACCAGTTCGTCGTTGAAGATCGCTTTCTTCAGGCCGTCTTCGAACAGGCTGCGCGGAGTGACGTAGAGCATGATGTTTTGGATGATTGGCATGCGCGCGAGACGGAAGCCCAATCCAGGGTCGCGCGGCGATGCGGAAGGCATGCCGCCGGCGTCCACCAGAATGAGGTTCGTGAGGCGCTCTGGGTGTTCGATCGCAAAGCGCGCGGCGACGCCGCCGCCCATTGAATTGCCCGCGAGTGCAAACGGCGCGAGCTTCAGGGCTGCGGTGAATTCGTAGACGAACTTCACCATGCCTTCTTGGCTGTAGTCGTCGCCGGGAACGGGGCCGGTGAGACCGTGAGCGGGCAAGTCGACGCTGATGACGCGGAACTGATCGGCGAGCGCTGCGACCCACGGCTCCCAGGTGTGGAGCGAGGCGTTCGAGCCGTGCAGCAGAACGAGCACGGGCCCCAAGCGTTGGCCTTGGTCGCGGAAGTGGACGTTGGCGCCGGAAGGAAGCGTGATGAATTGCGATGCGCCTTGGCCGTATTTGGCGACGAGCATCGCGGCTGGGACGTCGGGGTCGCGGAACGCTGCGATCAGACCTGCACCGAGGATCGCGAGGACCGCGATGAGGATCAACAGTCCGCGAAGGAAACTCATTTTACCAGGTCCCGCTCTTGCGGCGGCCTGTATCGCCGCCGAGCCAATCGTCGTCCGCATCGGGACCGGGATCGTCCGGCGCCCGCGGCGGGCCGTTGAAGATGGGCTCGTCACGCGTGGGGGTGACATCGCGCATAGTGTCGCTGGCGGCGCGAGCAGGTGGGCGAATGTCGTCAACTTTAAGCGCGTCGCGGTAGAGGACGTTCGGATTTTCCACGCCGCCCGCATAGGCGGCCGCGGTTTCAGTGGGCGACATGGTCTCGACCGTGCCGCGGGAACCGGATTGCCAGCTCAGCGTATCGAACGCGCCGCAGCTGACGCAGGTTGCGGCCCAATCCGAGTGGGTGCGGGCGCAAGCGGAGCACGCCCAATGCGCGTCGCGAGGGGCGCGTTGCGCGCGCGTCGTCCATTCGCGGGCGGCGAGGCTTTCTTCGCTGCCGAAGCCTTGCTCGACGTCGGCCATCAGCAAGCACGCGCGGGCGACAGGGAAACGTTCGGCGAGCGGGCGCAGGGTTTCGCGTGCCTCTTCGAAGCGGCCTGCGGCGAGCGACACGGCGGCGCTCAGAATTTGGCTTTCCGGATGTTCCGGATTCATGCCGGCGAGTGCGGCGAGACGCTTGCCGCGCGCACTTGGAGGTTCTTCGGGCTTGAGCGCGCCGTAGGCTTTCGCAAGATCGGGATGCGGTTCTTGCGCCCAGGCGGTTTCGATGAGGCTCGCCGCTTTCCACTGCCGGCCTTGCGCCGCGAAGTGCTTGGAGGCGATGAGCGCTGCGGGCGCGAAACCGGGTGCGAGGGTCAGCGCTTCCTGTGCGCGGGCGAGCGCGCCTTCGGCATCGCCGTTGCGTTCGGCATCGTTCGCGGCAGCGGCCGCCAGAACGGCGCGGCGGCGGCGCGCGATGCCGGCGTCGAGCAGCTTTGCGCGGACTTGGCCGTCGAGTGCTGTCGCGGCGGGGCCCCAGGCGGCCTTCGCGGTGTTGAGATCGAAGAGTGCGTTCAAGGCCCAGCGGGTACGTGGGCGAAGCGTCAGCGCGCGGTTTGCGATGTTGATCGCTTGCTCGCCGTCGCCGCGGCGGGTGGCGGCAACGTAGAGACCGCGGAGCCCCAAGAACTCCGTCTCCTTCGACTGCAGCATCTGCGTGAAGTAGCGCTGTGCGCCTTCGTCGTCGCCCTCGAGTTGCGAAGCTTGGGCAGCGAGCAGCATCGCAAGCGGCGGTTCGCCGACGAGCGAGATCGCCTTCTTCGATTGGCGACGGGCTTCTTCTTCGTCGCCAGCGGCGACCGCGACGAGGCCGCGTGTGATGGCGGTGAAGCCGCGGCGTCTGCGGCCCATCGCGCGCCAGCGGAAGAACTCGGCGGGCGCGTCCACGAACGTCATGATGATGCGGTAGGCAATAATGGTCAGAAACGTCAGCCCGACCACCGCACCGATTGCGACCTGAATCGGAACGCGGGCTTCGCTGTTCGAGAGCGCAATCGTCACCACGCCGTCAAGGTCAGCAACCCAGGTCACGACGGCGACCATCACTGCGATCAGGAGATAGAACCATAAGGCGCGGATCATCGACGGGCGGACCTCATGGCGGCGGCGCTTGCGGCACGGGCTCGTGCGTCAGGGCCGCGATCGCGCGGACATTGATGTCGGCAAGGGCTACTTCGAGCGCGACGCGCGCCTTTGCTTGTGCGAGCCACGGGCTCAGCGTGTTGCGCGCAACGCCACCGATGGCGCTCAGTTCCTTCACGGCAGCCGGAAGGTCTCCGGCCTTCAAACGCACTTCGCCGCGCGCGAGCCTGGCGTCGGTCGAGGCGCCTTGGGTCTCACCAACAGAGCGCACGGAGACGAGCGAGGTGAAATGCGCCACGAGGCGGTCCCACCACGTTTTGCCTTTCGCGGCTTCTTCGGCGTCGCGGGCAGCGTCGGCGAGATTGCCGAACGTGCCGATCATGGTGCCGATCGTGGGGAGGCCTTTCTCTGCGAGCGGGGCGATTTCGGCGACGCGGTTGTCGCCGGGCATCATGGCGGCCACGACATCGTACTCGGTCTTGAAGGGGCCCGAGCCTTGGCTCGCGCGCATCAAGTTTGCGACAGCGGTTGCGAGCGACGCGCGGCGCGCGAGTTCCAGCAGGTCGGAGCCTTCGAGTTTCACGAGACGCTTGTCGAGGTCGGCGAGTTTTTCGGTTTTCGCTTCGGCGGCGGCAAGGCGCGCGGTGAGCGCGGCGATCTCTTTGCGCACGTCGGGGGTGGGCGCGACCGCTGGGATGCCGGGTCCGATGGCTGCGCCAGGTGCGAGCGTCGTGCCGATGGCGGCCAGATTGCCGCCGATCGTCCCGGCTGCAAGTGCGGTCTCAATCGACTTCTGGCGGGTCTCGAGTTTCGCGACGCGGTCTTTCAGGGTCGCGACGTCACGGCGGCCGTCTTTGGCGATGCTCGCTTCAAGGGTGGCGACGCGCGCGGCTACGTCGCCGCCGGTGTCGTCGTCGCTGCCTGCGGGCCAGAAGCGGGTGATGAGCGCGCCGGAAAACGCCGCAACGACGAGCAGCAATAAGACCCAGAGCGCATCACGCCAATCCTCAATCAAACCGGCCCGCGCGGGGCGGTCGGGTTTGGGCAAGGCGGGTCTCGTGTCGGTCGTGCTCATCGGGTTTCCGGCTTTCTTACGCGCCATAGGTTGCGGGGACGTTTCGCAGCCGGCGCCCTTAAGGCGAGCGGAAGCTACTGGTGGGAACCTTGGGCCTCAAGGCGCGAGGTGCGCCAGCATTCCTTCCGCCGTCGGGTCGGCCGCGATGCGAATGCCGCGAAAAGCGAGCGGTTGCAAGGCGTTGGCGACGGCCGCGCTCAGCACGACGGCCGTCATGCTGCGGCAGGCGGACGCAAGGTTTTCCGCCTCGATCAGCGTTGCGAACAGGCTCGCCGTGCGGGGCGAAAAAAACGTGGCAGCATCGACCAGGTTCGCCGCCAGTTCGGCCGTCAGCGCGCCGGACAGGGTTTCGGCGGCGTGGGCCTCGTAGATGCGCTCCGTTCGGGCCGCGAAACCGGCGGCGACGAGGCTCGCCTTCAAGTCACCCGCGGTGACCGTGCCGGTCACGTGAAGGATCGATCCAGCGGCGGGTTTGAGTGTTCCTTGGATGTGGCGGTTCAGGCCTTCGACGCCTTCGCCGGTGCTTTCGCTGACGTTTGCGAAGCCGAGGGTTCTCGCCTCGGCAGCTGTTGTCGGACCAACGGCGACGACAGGGATCTTGCGCTCAGATGTGCGATGCGCGGCGGCGCGAGCACCGTTCGCACTCGTGAAGGCCAACGCTTGGACGCCCGCGAGGTCCAGCGTCGGGCCGTCGAGAAAGGCGATGTCGATCAACGGCTCCACGATCGTCGTGTGGCCAAGGCGATGGAGGTGGGCTGCGAAGGTTTCGGCGTCGGGCCTTGGGCGGGTGACGAGAACGCGCATCGCTCAGGCGTCGAGGAAACTGCGGCCGGCGCGGATCAGCATCTCTTTGCCGGCGTCGCTGCCCACAGCAGTCGCCTCGGTCGCCGTTCTGACGCCGGCAATCCGTGCGACGTCGAAACGCTTGGTACCGTCGCGCGAGAGTACGCAGCCTTTAAACGCCAGCCGCTTCGCATCGACCCACTCGGCGAGGCCCGCGATCGGCGTGCGGCATGAGCCGCCGAGTTCTGCTTGAAAGGCGCGCTCGATCATCACTGCGGCCGCTGTCGCGCCGTGGTTTGCGGGGGCGATCAGGTCACGCGTCTTCGTGTCGTTCGCGCGGATTTCGATGCCGACCGCGCCTTGGGCGACGGCGGGCAGCATCTCCTTCTTCGTGAAGATGTGGCGCACGTGCTTTTCCAAGCTGAGACGCTTCAGCCCTGCGAGTGCAAGGACCGTTGCTTGCGCTTGGCCTTCGTCGAGCTTGCGCAGTCGCGTGTCGACGTTGCCGCGGAACTCGACGAGTTCGAGGTCGGCACGCAGGTGCAACAGCATCGCGCGCCGCCGGACGGAGCTTGTGCCGACAACGGCGTTTGGCGGCAGGTCTTGCAGTGTAGCGGCTGTGAGGCTCACGAAAGCATCGCGCGGGTCTTCGCGTTGGAGATAGCAGCCTACGATCAAGCCTTGCGGCATGACGGCGGGCAGATCCTTGAGCGAATGGACAGCGCAGTCGATCGTGCCTGCGAGCAGCGCTTCTTCGATCTCTTTCGCGAACAGACCTTTGCCACCGATCTCGGCCAACGAGCGGTCCTGGATACGGTCGCCGGTCGTGGTGATCGGGACAACCTCCGTGCGGGCTTGCACTTCATCCGCGCCCCAGCGGTGCGCGTGAGCCAAGGCCGCGATAACCATGCCGGTCTGCGCGAGTGCGAGTTTCGAGCCGCGGGTGCCGATGCGCAGGCGAGTTTGCACGCTGGAAGGCCTTGGTGTTGTTGTGTTTTGTGCGGGCGGACCCTAGCGGTCTTGCGCGAAGCGCGCTACTCCCGGCGCCATGCTTACGGTCCTTGGAATCGAAACGTCCTGCGACGAAACGGCGGCGTCTGTCGTGCGCGGGTGCGCGCCTGGACCGGGGGAGATTCTGTCGAATGTCGTCGCGGGGCAGGTGGCGGAACACAAGCCCTATGGCGGTGTCGTGCCGGAGATCGCGGCGCGCGCGCATGTCGAGGTACTGGACAGCGTGATCGAACGGGCGCTCGCGGACGCGGGCTTATCGCTCGCGCAGTTGGATGGCATTGCGGCGACGGCTGGGCCGGGCTTGATTGGCGGCGTCGCTGTTGGACTGACCACCGCCAAGGCGCTGGCGCTTGCTACCGGCAAGCCGCTCATCGCGCTCAATCATCTGGAGGCGCATGCGTTGACGCCGCGGTTGACGGCGGGCGTCGCGTTTCCGTTTCTGCTGCTGCTCGTTTCGGGCGGGCATTGTCAATTGCTGGTGTGCG
>JANLXP010000110.1:0-8126 GCA_031365165.1 Alphaproteobacteria bacterium | reverse complement strand
TCATCTCGGTCATCGCCGCGATCACGGCCGTGGGCTTTTGAGCCGACGCCGCGTTGTCCAAATAGACCAGCGGCTTTCCGTTCACCTGTGTCTGCAGGATCGGAAAGTCCTCGCGCACGCGCGCCACATCGAACGTGCGCGTCATGACGCCGCCCTCGTGATCTGCGTCATGCGCCCTGCGAGCCACGCCTCAACCGGCCCACGAAACGGCCCCGGCAGCCGGTCCGTGACTTCGCCCAAGAACGCCGCGACCAATAGATTGCGCGCTTCGTTCTCCGGAATGCCCCGCGCCCCCAGATAGAAGAGCTGGTTCGCGTCCAACGCACCGATCGCAGCGCCATGGCCGCATTTCACGTCGTCGGCGAAAATTTCGAGCTCAGGCTTCTGATCGATCTCCGCATGCGGCGTGAGCAGCAGCGCGCGCGACATCTGATGGCTGTCCGATTTCTGCGCCGCTTGCTGGACGATCACCCGCCCCTGCACGACGCCATGTCCCGACCCAGACGCAACGCCCTTCGCCACGATCCGGCTCGTCGTATGCGGCGCCTCGTGCGCGACCTCGAGCGTGAAATCCGTGTGCTCTCCTTCGCCAGGCGCATAAGCGCACGCGCGCGAAAACGCGCCACCAGGACCCGTCAACCGCGCCGTCGCCTGCTGACGCACAAGCGCCGCGCCGGCAGACACCACGATGCCGCGATATTCCGCGTCACGCGCCACCTCGATCGTGTCGGAACGAACGACGACGCTCGGGCCGTCACTCGCCGTTACCCGCAAATGCCGCAACCGCGCACCAGGCTCGAGAGTGACCGCCGTGACTGTGCTGGCAAATCCCTCCGCGTTGCCGTCGTCGAGTTCCACCAACGTCAACTCGGCACCTTCCTCGAGCGCGATGACGTTGCGGGTGTGCGCCATCGCCGCTTCGTTCAGCGACGAGCGCAACAGAACCGGCAGCTTCACCTGCAACCCCTTCGCCACGCGAATGAGCGCACCGTCGGTCGCAAACGCCAGGTTCAAATTCTCAACCGCATCCGTCGTCGGCTGCAACCATTGCCGCAGCCACAACGACGGCATTGCCAGCGCATCGGCGAGGCTCATCACCTCAAGCCCGTCCGGCACGTCGTCAGGCGCCGCGCCAACCTTGCCGCCCACGATGCTCAGCCGGTGCGCCTTCAACCCCTCGAACACGTCAGCGCCGACCGCACCGCCACCAGCCGCGAGATCAAGCCCCATCGGAAACTTGTTGCGCAAGTCCGTGTATTTCCACGCCTCAACGCGCCGGTGCGGCAGCCCATCGCGCGTAACGCGGTTCAGCGCCTCCGCGCGCAGCGACTGCAGCCACGATGTGCCGGGCAAGTCGCCACGCACCTTCGCGAACAGCGCGACAAGCGCACTCTCCGGCGAACGTTCAGCCGTGGTCTCAAGCGCCGCCATCAAGCCGCCCTAATGATCTCGTCGTAGCCGCGCGCTTCAAGCTCGTGCGCAAGCTCCGGCCCGCCCGACTTCGCGATCCGCCCAGCCGCAAGCACATGCACCTTATCCGGCACGATGTAGTCGAGCAGACGCTGATAGTGCGTGATGACCAGGAAGCTCCGCTCCGGCGCGCGCAGCGCGTTGACGCCCTGCGCGACCAGCTTCAAGGCATCGATGTCGAGCCCCGAGTCCGTCTCATCAAGCACCGCCAGTCGTGGCCGCAACATCGCCATCTGAAGCACTTCGTTGCGCTTCTTCTCCCCGCCCGAAAAGCCGACGTTGACGGCACGCTTCACCATCTCGTCCGACATCTGCAGCTTCTCGCGCTCTTCCTTCAGGCGCTTCAGGAACGTCACCGCGTCGACTTCAGGTTCGCCCCGCGCCTTCAACTGCGCGTTCAAAGCGGTGCGCATAAAATTGATCGTGGTGACACCCGGAATCTCAACCGGATACTGCATTGCCAAAAAGATCCCCGCGGCCGCACGCTCGTCGGCCTTCAGCTCAAGCAAGTTTTGCCCGCGGAACGTCACGCTGCCTTGCGTCACCTCGTAGCCGTCGCGCCCCGCAAGCACATAGGACAGCGTCGATTTGCCGGAGCCGTTCGGCCCCATGATCGCATGCACCTCGCCCTCGCCGAGCGCGAGCGTCAGCCCCTTCAAAATCTTCTTGCCGTCGACCGTGACGTGCAGGTCGTTGACTTCAAGCATCATCCCACTTGCCTCTGTACGGACCGATCTCACGCCCCTTGCGGCGGAAAAGATTGCCGATGAACCATGCGGCGGCCGAACCGATACCAACGATCAGCGCCACGACGAGCAGCGTCGACGCGATAATCGCAATCAAGGCCAGCACCGCGATCGCAACCGCCAGAAACCCGGCCGCTGCAATCCAGCCACGCCAACCTTGCGGCCGGAACTGCGTCCAATTGATGGTGACGCGCGGCATGTCACGCGGATCGCTCATCCCACACTCCCTTCCAAACTCACGCCGATCAGCTTTTGAGCCTCAACGGCGAATTCCATTGGCAGCTTTTGCAGTACCTCGCGGCAGAACCCGTTGACGATCAGCGTCACCGCTTCTTCCGCCGGAATGCCGCGCTGCAAACAATAAAATAGTTGATCTTCGCTGATCTTCGAGGTCGTCGCCTCATGCTCGAACTGCGCTGTCGGATTGCGCGCCTCGATATAGGGCACCGTATGCGCGCCGCATTTCGCGCCGATCAAAAGGGAGTCGCACTGCGTATAGTTGCGTGCATTCTCCGCCTTGCCATGCGCGCTCACCAGCCCACGATACGTGTTCTGCGCTTGGCCCGCGGAGATCCCCTTCGAAATGATGCGCGACCGCGTGTTGCGTCCGAGATGCACCATCTTCGTGCCCGTATCGGCCTGCTGATGATGGTTCGCGATCGCGATCGAGAAAAACTCGCCGACCGACTCGTCACCGCGCAGAATGCAACTCGGATACTTCCAAGTAATCGCGGAACCCGTCTCGACCTGCGTCCAGCTGATTTTGGACCGCGCGCCACGGCAGTCGCCGCGCTTCGTCACGAAATTGTAGATGCCACCCTTACCGTTCTCGTCGCCCGGATACCAGTTCTGCACCGTCGAATACTTGATCTCCGCGTCGTCGAGCGCAATCAGCTCAACGACCGCCGCATGCAGCTGGTTCTCGTCCCGCATCGGCGCCGTGCAGCCTTCGAGATAGGAAACGTACGAACCCTTGTCCGCGATGATCAGCGTCCGCTCGAACTGCCCGGTCTCCGCCTCGTTGATGCGGAAATAGGTCGAGAGCTCCATCGGGCAACGCACGCCCGGCGGCACGTAAACGAACGACCCGTCGCTAAACACCGCGGAGTTCAACGTCGCAAAGAAATTGTCCGTCACCGGGACGACAGTGCCCAAATACTTCCGCACCAACTCCGGATGCGTCTGCAACGCCTCCGACATCGGGCAAAAGATGACGCCGGCTTCCTTGAGCTTGCCCTTGAACGTCGTCGCAACCGACACGCTGTCGAACACGGCATCGACGGCAACGCCCGCGAGCATCTTTTGCTCGGTCAACGGAATGCCCAGCTTCTTGTAAGTCTCAAGCAGCTTCGGATCGACCTCGTCCAAACTCTCAAGCTTCGGTTTCGACTTCGGCGCCGAATAGTAATAGGCGTCCTGGTAGTCGATCGGCGGATAGCTGACCTTCGCCCAACGCGGCTCCTTCATGCCTTGCCAGCGTTCGAACGCGGCCAGACGCCACTCAAGCATCCAATCGGGCTCGTTCTTCTTCGCCGAGATGAAGCGCACCGTATCCGCGCTCAATCCTTTCGGCGCCTTGTCGCTCTCAATGTCGGTGACGAAGCCGTATTTGTAGCGATCGCCGGCGCGGGCGGTGACGGCATCTATGGTTGCTTGTTCGGCCATCAGTTCCTCATGCCGCCGCACGCGCTTCCGCACGCTTGACGATCTTAACCCAAGCATCCGCGAACAGCGCCAAATCCTGCTCGCTCGTATTCCAACCGAAGCTCACGCGGATTGCACTCGACGCGAGGTGCGGCTCCACATCCATCGCTGCAAGCACATGGCTCTGCGTCACCTTGCCGGACGAACACGCCGCGCCAGCACTCACCGAGATCCCATCGAGATCGAGCGCGATCACCATGTTCTCGGCCGGCACACCAGGCGCCGCGACACAAACCGTATTCGCCAACCGCTCCGCCTCGCCACCAAACACGACGGCCTGCGGCACAGCGGCCTGCAGCTTGCGCTCCAAGCTCGCGCGCCATCCGCCATTCAACGGTACGCGCTGTGCGGCCTCAATCGCAGCCCCAAAGCCCGCAATCGCCGCAACATTCTCAGTGCCAGCCCGTCGGCCAAATTCCTGTCCGCCGCCGCGGATCTGCGGTGAAAGCGGCGCGCGCTGACGAACGACAAGCGCACCAACGCCCTGCGGCCCACCGAACTTGTGCGCGTTGAACGACAGATAGTCGACGCCAAGCGCACTTACGCTGACCGCCATCTTGCCAACGGCTTGCACGGCGTCGCAATGCATCAACGCGCCGCCGGCGTGCGCAACCTTCGCGACTTCCGCTACCGGCTGAATCACACCCGTCTCGTTGTTCGCAGCCATCAGCGAAACCAACGCCCGGCCTTTGCCTTCACGCAGTATGCGGCCAAGTTCGTTCATATCGACAATGCCGGCACGCGTGACCGGACACACGAGCACGCGCAATCCAGGCACTGTCTCTTCGCAAAAATCAGCCGTCGCACGAACCGAGTCGTGCTCGACAGCCGAAATGATCAATCGCGTGAAGCGTTCGCCGGCAGCAGCCGCACCTTGGATCGCGCCACGCAGCGCAAGACCGTTGGACTCCGAGCCGCCACTCGTGAAGACAACGTCGTCCGGAGCCGCACCCACCGCGTGCGCGACCTGACCTCGTGCCGCCTCGATCGCCGCGCGCGCACGCCGGCCGTCGGCATGCACGGACAATGCATTACCCGGCGCATCCAGCGCCGCAATCATCGCAGCCCGTGCCTCCGGCCGGAGCGGCGACGTCGCGTTGTGGTCGAGGTAGACGCGCATGGTCACGCCGCCACGTGTTCCTTCGCAGCTTCCGCGCGCTCGACCTTCCGGCTCATACCCAGCACGCGCTTGTTGACGACGTCGGCGAGTGTGACGGCATTCAGGAAAATGTGAATCTGCCGCCCCAACTCTTCCCACAGATCGTGCGTGATACACCGGCCTTGCTGGCCCGTGCAGCCGCGCGGCGATCCAATCTCGCAACGCGTCGCTTTGATGGGCTCGTCGACCGCCAGCATGATGTCGGCAATGCGTGTCTCTTCCGGCGACCGCGCCAGGCGATAGCCGCCACCGGGACCACGCGCACTGACGACAAGACCGCCGCGCCGTAGCCGTGCGAACAACTGCTCAAGATAGGAGAGCGAAATCTCCTGCCTTTGCGCGATCTCATTCAGCGCCACCGGCTTGCCGTTCGCCTGCCGCGCCAGATCGACCATTGCCATGACCGCATAACGGCCCTTGGTGCTCAGATTCATGGGGCCAAACTCCTCTTCATCCGGATCGGGCGGCGGCGATCTTGGCCGTGCGGGATTTTCTTGCTTTTCCGCCTACCACCCATGTTAGAAAGCGCGCCCAATTCGCTTTCTGCTGCGCGATATAGATTTCCCGAGTGCTGTGGTCAAGTATTAGCCGGAACCCATCTCGATCCGCCTGCTAATATATTGATCTCACGTATGTTCCGCGCGGAAAGCTCAACAATACATCCTGATCCTGTGAATCAGGATATGAGTGCCGAGCGAGGTTGAGCCCGAATGCCTGACGTGATTTTTACCGGACCTTCCGGGCGCCTTGAGGGCAAGTATCAGCACCAAAAGCACAAGTCGGCGCCGATCGCGCTGATATTGCACCCCCATCCGCAGCACGGCGGCACGATGAACAATCGCGTCTCCTACGAGATGTACTACTGCTTCCAACGCCGCGGTTGCTCGGTCCTTCGCTTCAATTTCCGCGGCGTCGGCCGCAGCCAAGGCACGTTCGACGGCGGCATCGGCGAACTTTCCGACGCGGCAGCAGCGCTCGACTGGCTGCAAACGATGAACCCCGGCGCGCAAACATGCTGGGTCGCAGGCTTCTCGTTCGGTGCTTGGATCGGCATGCAGCTCTTAATGCGCCGGCCTGAGATCCACGCATTCATCTCCGTGGCTCCGCCCGCAAACATTTACGACTTCACGTTCCTGGCCCCCTGCCCCGCATCCGGCCTCATCGTGCACGGCCGCAACGACCAGGTGTCGCCCGAAGCCGACGTCCAGAAACTTGTGGACAGGCTGAACGCGCAGCGCGGCATCAAAATCACGCAAGTCAAAATCGAAGGCGCGAACCACTTCTTCGACCAAAACGTGCCGGATCTCGTGAAGACGATCGAAGACTATCTCGATATGCGCATGCCACCGGTCGAGGAGCCGGCTGCGGTCTAGCGACCGCTCAACACACCGCCCGTCATTGGTCTTGGCACGCCCGTCGTCGCCGGAAAGCTAATTGGCAGGCCCCGAAGCGAACGCACGGCGAGATAAGCGAACGCTTCCGCTTCGATAAAGTCGCCGCGCCAACTTACGTCCTCTGCAGTAACGACACGCGATCCCTGCAGCGCGGCGCGCAACTCACGCATCAGCACCGGATTGTGTCGCCCGCCACCGCACGCGATCCATTCGCGCGGCGGTTCGGGAAAATGCTCGCGCGCTTTTGCGATTGCGCGCGCCGTGAGTGCGGTGAGCGTCGCCGCACCATCCTCGGCACTCAGATTGCGCGCCACGTCGAGCGAGAACGCCATCCGATCGAGCGACTTCGGCGGGCGCCGCGCGAAGAATTCCTGACCAAGCGAATGCGCGACCACCGCTTCATTCACGCGACCCTTCGAAGCCAACGCCCCGCCGCGATCGACGGGCTTGCCCGTGTGTTTAAGCGCCCAATCGTCGAGAGGCGCATTGCCTGGGCCCGTATCGAACGCAATCAGTTCGCCCTTAGCGCCGACGAACGTCACATTCGCGACGCCGCCGATATTGATCACCGCGACCGGCGCGCGATCCGCCGCCAACGCGGCATGATAGATCGGCACCAACGGCGCGCCCTGCCCGCCTGCACGAACGTCAGCGCTGCGAAAATCGTTCACGACATCGATGCCGGTCGCCGCTGCAAGCATCGGCCCCGAACCGATCTGCAAAGTCGTCCGCCGCTCGGGCCGATGAATGAGCGCCTGGCCATGAAAGCCAATGACGTCGATCGCGCTCGAACTGAGGCCCGCAGAACCAAGCAGCGCGGCGACCGCTCGCGCATGCGCCTGCGTCAATTCGCGCTCCAAATTCGCGAGCTTGGCGGAGAGTGGTCCCGCAACGGAAGATGTGGCTGCCAGCTCCATTCCGGCCTGCAGCTTCGCCCGCATTTCGGGTGCGTAAGGTTCAAAGTGCGTGGGTCCGAACGTGGCGATCCGCTCGCCGTCCGTATCCAAGATGGCCGCGTCGATACCGTCCATCGACGTCCCGCTCATCAGCCCGATCGCCTTCAGAACGCGAACCATTTCGTGTTACACACCCGCCCTTCACGAATCCGAACCAAGGCACTTATAGACCATGAGCGCGTTTCGCTCCGCCTTCATGAACGAGTTCGCCGCGCGCGGACACCTGCACCAATGCACGAACGAGGAAGGCCTCGACGCACTGATGACGAAGGAGCGCGTCGCGGCCTATATCGGTTTCGACTGCACGGCACCGAGCCTTCATATCGGCAACCTGACGCAAATCATGCGCCTGCGCGTTCTCCAGCGCGGCGGGCATAAGCCGATCGTGCTTGTCGGCGGCGGCACGACGAAGGTCGGCGATCCCTCCGGTAAGGACGAAACGCGCCAACTTCTGACCGACGCCCAAATCGAAGCGAACAAAGAGCGCCACAAGGAAATCTACCGCCGGTTCTTGACGTTCGGCGACGGGCCGACCGACGCAATCATGGTCGACAACGCCGATTGGCTCGATACGCTCGCCTACATTCCTTTTTTGCGCGAGGTCGGCCGCCACTTTACGATCAACCGCATGATCGCAATGGACAGCGTCAAGTTGCGGCTCGATCGCGAGCAGCCGCTAACGTTCCTCGAATTCAAC
>JANLXP010000065.1:0-3885 GCA_031365165.1 Alphaproteobacteria bacterium | reverse complement strand
GGGCGGGTCGATCGTGCTGATTTCGTCCATCGCGTCGATGAAGCCGGGGTCGCGCCTGCCCGCTTACGATGCGTCGAAGGCGGCGCTCGGCGGGTTGATGCGGCATGCCGGTGTCGAAGGGGAGCGGCGCGGTATTCGCGTGAACATCGTGGCGCCCGGGTTGATGGACACTTCGATCGGTCGTGCAGCGACACAGGGGCGGCCGGGGCGCGCGAAGACGCCGGTGCCGCTTGGCCGACAAGGCACGGGGTGGGAGACAGCGTACGCGACGCTCTTTCTTCTGTCGGACGAAGCTGCCTACATTACGGGACAAATTCTCGCCGTCGACGGCGGCATGACGGGATTGCGATAGGGAGAGTGCTGCCATGGAGAACGGTGAGCTTTGGCTGAAGGGTGCGAAGGGGTTGCTGCCGGACGCGGTGACGCTTCGGCGCAAGATCCACGAGAACCCTGAGCTTGGATTGTTCTTGCCCAAAACGGTTGCGGCGGTCCGCGAGGCGCTCGACGGGCTCGACGTCGGCATCGAGACGGGGCCGTCGTCGTCCGGGATGATCGTCACGCTGCAGGGGCCGACGCAGGGTCGGACTGTGCTGCTGCGCGGCGACATGGACGCGCTGCCGATGCCGGAGGACACCGACGTTCCCTTCAAGTCGAAGGAAGCGGGGAAGATGCACGCGTGCGGACACGACTCGCACACGGCGATGCTGGCTGGCGCGGTGAAGCTGTTGCACGCGCATCGCGCACGGCTCGCGGGTACCGTCAAGTTTATGTTTCAGGCGGGCGAGGAAGGTTATTTCGGCGCGGTCAAGATGATCGAGGATGGCTTGGTCGACCGGCATCCGAAACCGGACGGCGCATTCGCGATGCACATCACGCCGAACGTGCCCACGGGCGTCTTCACGGCGAAGGCCGGTGCGTTCATGGCGTCGGGTGACATTCTGAATCTCAAGATATCGGGCAAAGGCGGGCACGCGTCGGCGCCCCATCACACGGTCGATCCGATGCCGGTGGCGTGCGAGATCGTGACGGCGCTGCAGACATTCGTGACGCGCAAGATCAATGCGTTCGATCCGGTGGTGTTGACGATCACCAAGATCGACGGCGGCACGACGAACAACGTGATCCCCGAAGCGGTCAACATGCTTGGCACGCTGCGCGCGGTTTCCGAAAGCTCACGCAAGCGCGCGCGCGAGGGTTTGGTTCAGGTCGCGACGAAAATCGCCGAGGCGCATGACTGCCGCGCCGACGTTACGATCACGCCTGGCTACGACGTGACCGTGAACGACGGGCGGATGGTGGACCTTGCTGCGGCCACGGCGCGCGGACTGTTTGGCGAAAACGGTTTCGTGCCGATGCCAGCACCGGTCATGGGCGCGGAGGATTGGGGTTACGTGCTGCAGCGAATTCCAGGCTGCATGGTGTTCCTGGGCGTGACGCCGGACGGTTGCGATCATCACCACGCGGCGCCGTGCCATTCGAACAAAATGATGCTCGACGAAAACGCGATGGCGAACGGCATTGCGCTCTATGCGGCGGTCGCGGAACGTTTCTTGGATCAGGGCTTGCCCGCGCGGGCTTAAGTGAGGGTGACATGACGCTGGCCAAGAGTGGGTTTGCCTACAAACGCGGCTTGACCGATCTGGGCCAAGGCACCTTCGCCTACCTGCAGCCGGATGGGTCTTGGGGATGGTCGAATGCGGGGTTGATCACGGATGGTGATCAGTCACTCCTGGTCGACACGTTATTCGACTTGAACCTCACGCGCGACATGTTGGGCGCCATGCGAGCGGCGGCGCCCAAGGCTGCCGCTAAGATCGGGACGCTCGTCAACACGCATCACAACGGGGATCATTGCTACGGCAACGAGCTGGTCGAGGGCGCGGAGATCATCGCTTCGGCACATGCGGCGGAGGAGATGAAGCGCGAGCAACCGTCGCTGCTTGCGAACTTCATGAAAGCCGCGCCTGGGTTGGGTTTGACCGGCGAGTATCTGATGCATTGCTTCGGGGCGTTCGATTTCAACGGCATCACGCCGACGCCGCCGACAACAACATTCAGCGGGCACATGCACCGGCGCGTCGCCAATAAGAGCGTCGATTTGATCGAAGTGGGGCCGGCGCACACGGGTGGCGATATTCTTATCCACGTGCCAGCCGATCGCACCGTGTTCACCGGCGATATTCTTTTTATCGAAGGCACGCCGATCATGTGGGCGGGGCCGGTTGGCAATTGGATCGCGGCTTGCGACGAGATTCTGGCGCTCGATTGCGAGACGATCGTGCCGGGGCATGGGCCGGTAACGGACAAGCGCGGCGTCAAAGCCGTGCAGAGTTATCTCGCCTATATTCGCGATGAGGCGCGCAAGCGGTACGACGCGGGATTGTCGGCGCGCGATGCTGCGCATGACATCGCACTTGGAGATTACGATGCGTGGGGCGACGCCGAGCGGATCGCCGTTAACGTTGCAACGCTCTATCGCGAATTCTCGGGCAACCAAACACCGCCCAATCCGGCGGACCTGTTTGCGTTGATGGGCGAGATTTGGAAGAAGCGCCGCAAGTAGTTCTTGTTTCGTTCAAAATGGATCAGTAAGTTCGCGCCCTTGCGGGTTGCGGGTGCGCGCTCGCGCGTTTCTTAAGGGCAAAAGATGGCCGACGGTCAGCGCGAAATGCTCGACCGGTTGCGTATCAACCGGGACGAGGAAGAAGACGAGGACGGCGGCAATCGCTGGCTGATCATCTCATTGGTGTCGGCGGGCGTGCTGATCGCGGTACTTGCGATCTATTCGTTCTGGCCAAGGGCGGCCGAGCAGCCCGCGACAGCTGAAGCAGCATCGACAACAAGCATGACAGCGACCACATCGACCGCAACGCCTCCGATCGGTGGCGGCGGCGTTTTGTCTGCGTCGGGCTATGTGACGGCGCGACGGCTGGCCACGGTATCGGCCGAAATCACCGGGCGCATGGCCGAAGTGCTGATTGAAGAGGGCATGTCTGTCCAAGCCGGTCAGGTGCTTGCTCGGCTCGATACGACGCTCGCCAAGACCGAACTCGGCATTGCTGAGGGCAATGTGCGGTCGGCGCGCGGCGGGTTAGACGCGGCGATCTCCGACAACGCCGAGGCGCAGCGTGCGCTCGTGCGCATCCAGGGCGTCAAAGCAAAAGAGTTCGCAAGCACGGCTGAGCTCACACGCGCTCAATCCGCGGCGGATTCGGCGGCGGCGCGTTACATGCAAGCGCAAGGGAACTTGCGCTCCGCTGAACAAAATGCTGCGCGATCAAAAGCCTTGCTCGACAAGCATGAAATTCGCGCGCCGTTTGCCGGCATGGTGACGACGAAGGACGCTCAGCCCGGCGAGATCGTCTCGCCCTCCGCGGCCGGTGGCGGGTTTACGCGCACGGGCGTTTGTACGATCGTCGATATGAAGTCGCTTGAGGTCGAGGTCGAGGTCAACGAGGCCTACATCAGCCGCGTGAAGCCAGGGCAACGTGCAAGCGCCACGCTTGACGCCTATCCCGAATGGGAAATCCCAGCGAAGGTCGCGGCGATCATTCCGACTGCGAACCGCGATAAGGCGACCGTCAAAGTACGCGTCGCGATCGAGACCGGCGATCCGCGCATCTTGCCCGAAATGGCCGCCAAGGTTTTATTCTTCGACGACGCGAAACAAGCCGCGCCCACCCCTCCTGCCGCGCCGGCCACTGCACAAGGAAACACGCCGCAATGAGCGATGCACTGATCCAAATGAAAGGCCTCACCAAGAGCTACACGCGCGGCAAGCAGACCGTGCCGATCTTCGAGCGGCTGGACATGTCGATCCCTGCGCAAGATTTCGTCGCGATTATGGGGCCGTCGGGCTCCGGTAAGACGACGTTGCTCAATCTG
>JANLXP010000059.1:0-1224 GCA_031365165.1 Alphaproteobacteria bacterium | reverse complement strand
GCGGCAGAGCTGACCGGCGTGTCGGTCCGCACGCTTCACTATTACGACGAGATCGGCCTGTTGGCGCCTGATCGGACGGGGGCGGGCTATCGCGTCTACACCGACGCCGATCTCCTCCGCTTGCAGCAAATTCTGATCGGCCGCTCGCTCGGCCTCGCACTCGAAGACATCCGCCGCTCGCTCGACGATCCGAAGTTCAATGCGGCCGAGGCGCTGCGCCGCCAACGCGCGCTTCTAGCCGAACGCGTCTCCGAAACCCATCGCATGATCGCCTCGATCGACGCGACCCTCACCCACCTACAAAAGGATCAGCTCATGCCCAGCAAAGACATGTTCGACGGCTTCGAACCGGAAAAATACGAAGCCGAAGTCAAACAACGCTGGGGCGAAACCGACGCCTACAAGGAAAGCGCCCGCCGCACACGCAAATACAGCGAGAAGGACTGGGCCGCGATCAAAGCGGAATCGAACGCCATCTTCGCCGACGCTGGCGCCGCAATGAAGGCAGGCAAGAAAAGCGACAGCGCGGAAGGCAAAGCCCTCGCCGAACGCCACCGCCAACACGTCGACCGCTGGTTTTATCCGCTGAGCCGCGAGATGCACACAAACCTCGCCGACATGTGGGAAGCCGACGACCGCTTCAGAGCCAACATCGACAAAAACGGCGAAGGCCTGACGGCATGGCTCGCCACCGCCGTGCGCGCGGCAGCAAGATAGATTGAACCACGAACAGCACGAAAAACACGAAGCGCTCAGCCTCACGGGCGGCGCTTCGTCTCTCACGACCGCCGAATGGTTTCCCGCAAAAGGCGCAAAGCCGCAAAGAAGAATTTATTCGGCGCCGCAGGCGCCCATTCAAAGTTGAGCAGGCGCTTCGCGCCGAAGACAGGGCTGCACTCCTTTGCGGCTTTGCGCCTTTGCGGGAAAAAATCGGCGTAAGCATCGTACCAGCACCTGCAGTTGAGCAGAGCGCTTAGGTGTTTTTCGTGCAGTTCGTGGTTCATATTCCTTCTTCCCTGCCCAAAAATTGCCGCATCCCACGCTTACGACCGCGCCGTTGCGGCAGGGAGCGGTCGATGCGGCGGTTTGCATATGCGGTCTTAGCGCTAGCCTTGGCACCGGTTTTGATCGGCGCCGGTGACGCGCCGGCGCCTTTGGAGCGCGCGGAGGGTTCGAAGTCTTTCGTCGCACGCCCGAAGTTCGGCGCGGCCGTGTTCGACTTGC
>JANLXP010000026.1:0-3595 GCA_031365165.1 Alphaproteobacteria bacterium | reverse complement strand
CAACAGGCTCGCGAATACAGTACTCTCGTGGCGCATGGTCGGGGGTCCATTCTTGGTCTGAATCGTCGGCAAAACGCTCAGACCGCAGATGAATCCTCACCATGCGCTTCGTCCAGGAATTTCGAACCGGACAGCCGTGGGCTTGACCCGGCCACCCAGGGACGCAACGCTAGACGCAACGGAGGTCCCGGCCAAAGTCATGCTGATTTTCGTAATGACGATCGCGTTCGTCACTTCGCACCTCGCGCTTCGGTGGGCAATTGCCGTTATGGCCGGCGCTGCAATGGGCGTCGAAGCACTCGCCATCTCGATTGCTTATGTGGTTCTTCTCCTCACCCTGAGCGGGGCGAGTGTGCGTCTACCCACGCCGTGGCGCCGCATAGTGATTTCGGCCACGTACGGTGGCGTGCTTGGCGTGGTCTTCACGGTCTACGCGATCGTCAAGACTGGCATCGGTAGCAGCGCGCTTTCGAATCCAGAATGGTCCGTAGCATTGCTGATGGCATTGTACCTGCTATGGGTAGTTTTCACGCATGCCATGATGGCTATCGCTTTCGGAGCCGACGCTCGAGACGAGTATTGGGCGTACATTAAGGCGACCTATTCCACCTTTCGCAAAAGCTAGGATGGAGCCACACGCACCGACGCCTCCACCCCAACCGTCATGGTCCGCGAAGGCGGACCACCCACGCCTTGCGGCGTCGAAGCTGTTAAAGTCGCGGATGGTTGGTTGAGAAGCAGGAAGGTGACCATTGACGGTCCTGCCCATGGTTCTTGTGGCCCAAGCTATTTTTGGCGTCACCGTGCTTTACTTCGCGAAACCGCTGTCGGAGCGTTACAACGCTTGGACCACGCGTCTGCGCGAGCGGTATCCGCAGATCAATCCGCCCCCAACGCCAGAGATGCGGAAGCGGAACACTCAGATCATGACCTGGCTGTTTCGATTTATCGGAGCATTTTTCGTTGCGTTCTCAGCGGTCCTGTCCCTGCCGATCCTTTTTCCAAACTGACCCACTAGCCAATAATCTCGTCATGGCCGGGCCTGACCCGGCCACCCAGGGCCACACGCACCAACGCCTCCACCCCAACCGTCATTGTCCGCGAAGGCGGACCACCCACGACTTGGCGGCGGTGACGCTGATGAAGTCGTATAGCGAAGGTCGGCTCGCTCACGGCAGCGGTGGCGTCTCTTCGTCGAGAAAGCCCGTGTAGATAACAAAGCCGTCCTCGCCCTTGTTGTGTCCCGGCAATTGAAAGACTATCACGCGGGAGACAAGCGGTTGGCCGGAAGTTTCGTCGACGAAGTCTTCCTCATAATCGCCGCGCCAGACCAAGCCAACGTGCGCAGCGAGGGTGAGCTGCTCGCGAAGGAGCTTGGCGTCACCCTGAAGGGATGCCGCCATCTCTCGACATTTCGCCACAAACGCCTCTTCGCCGGCGACAGGCGTTTCCTCCGCGCCGGTCGCGAGCGACGGCACTGCCGCGCGCTGCTCGACGCCTGCGGGCAGTGGACGCCATCCGGATCCGTCATTGCTCATCCGTGTCGGCCTTCAGTGCGTACGAGTCCCGCTTGAACTTCACCACGCCCCACCACACATCGCAACAATGGAGCTTCTGGCGATCATCGGCTGCATCGCGGTATTCATCCTCGGCGAGTGGGGATTGAACGCGCCGCCACTGAAATTCTCGAGCCACGCGGCCCGGATTTGGGGTGTCCTCACCTGCGGGTCCGCGCTGGCACTCTTACACAAGTTCGGAGTCGTTCACGTAGTTCTGGACGCCGGACCGATCGCGAAGCCGATGGAGACGGCAGCGCTCGCACTATTCGCGACACTCACCTGCTTCTGCGCGGTCCTGGAAATCGCCGTACTGCTAGGCCTGAGCGCCGACGACTAGCGGTCGCTGACGCTTAACCGCCGCAAGAGCCGGCAGGATGCCGGCGGTCCCAGGCAAGGAAGCGCCGCACCCCCACGCGAATCACGCTAACCTCCCCCCATGCGCCAGCTGCACCATTTCCCGTTGTCTCCGTTCTGCCGGCGCGTGCGTCTGGTGTTGGGCGAGAAGAAGCTCACGTTTGACGCCATCGCCGAAAAGCCGTGGGAGCCGAACGACGCGCTCTTCCCGCTCGATCCGGCAAAGCAGCTGCCGGTGCTGGTCGAGATCGGCGGCACCACGCTCTCCGACGCGCAGGCGATCAGCGAGTACATGGAAGAGCTCCACCCCGACCCGCCGCTGCTGCCCAAGCGCCCGGGCGAGCGCGCCGAGGTGCGAAGGCTCTGCAATTGGTTCGACCGCTTCTTCTTCGGCGAGATCACGGCCGTCGTCGTGCGCGAGAAGCTGATGAAGCGCTACCGCCAAATGCCCACGCCCGAGCCCGACCTGGTGGCGCTGCGCCGCGCGCTGGAGGCGCTCCGCCTGCGCATGGACTTCGTCGAAAAACTGATCGACCAGCGCGACTGCCTCGCGGGCGCGCTCAGCCTCGCTGACTTCACCGCCGCCGCCCACATCTCGTGCATCGACTATTTCGGCGACGTGCCGTGGACGGCGTTCCCCAAGGCGCGCGATTGGTACGCAAGGCTGAAGTCGCGCCCAAGCTTCCGCCCACTGCTGGCCGACAATTTGCCCGGTATCGCCCCGCCCGCCCACTATGCGAACCTGGATTTCTGACGCCCGAGAAAACAGAAAATAGGGGGTAGAAAATAGAGGGGTCGGCCGCGAAGCTGCATCTCTATTTTCTACTTTTCTATTTTCTATTTTTTCACCGCGCAGGCGAGGGGTGAAGCGAGGCTTGGTGACAACCGCACGCGAGAAAATCAGAGACCTGGCATTGCGCGAAGGCTTCGACGCCGTGGGGTTTGCGCCGGCGGCGCTCGACGCGCGCGCGCGCGAAGGCCTGCGCGCGTATCTGGAGGCGGGCTACCACGGCGACATGGGCTGGCTGGAAACGCGCGCCGACGAACGCGCGCACCCGCAATCGCTCTGGCCGGAGGCGAAGAGCGCGGTGGTGCTGGCGCTCTCCTACGCGCCAGCCGCATCGCCGCTGGAAAGCCTCGATGCGAAGTCGAACGCCACGATCTCCGTCTACGCGCAAGGCGACGACTATCACGACGTGATCAAGAAGCGCCTGAAGACGATCGCGCGCGCGATGACGGCGACGTTCGGCGGCGACGTGAAAGTCTTCGTCGACACCGCCCCCGTGATGGAAAAACCGCTGGCGCAACAGGCAGGCCTCGGCTGGCAAGGCAAACACACAAACCTCGTCAGCCGCGACCACGGCTCGTGGCTGTTCTTGGGCGTCATCCTCACAACGCTCGATCTGGCCGAAGGCGCGGCCGAGCGCGACCACTGCGGCACCTGCACGAACTGCCTCGACGTCTGCCCGACCAACGCGTTCCCCGCACCGTACAAACTGGATGCGCGCCGCTGCATCTCCTACCTCACGATCGAACACAATGGCCCGATCCCGCACGACCTGCGCCCACTGATGGGCAACCGCATCTACGGCTGCGACGACTGCCTGGCGGTGTGTCCCTGGAACAAATTCGCCCAAGCCTCAACCGAAGCCGCCTTCACCCCCCGCGAAAACATCACGAGC
>JANLXP010000003.1:0-1104 GCA_031365165.1 Alphaproteobacteria bacterium | reverse complement strand
CTTGACGATGAAACGGTCCGGGTAGCGAAGATCGATCGCCGTAATATCCCGCGCGAGAATATTCTGCTCGCGTTCGAGCCGGACCAGCTCTGCCAAGGCTGCCTCCGCGCCTTCCTCTGGCAGACGTACCTCAACAGCGTTATCAAGCTGTAAATTCCAACGTCTTTCACCTACTCGCACGGCGATTTTAACACGTGACTTTAAGTTCGGTTGCGTCGCAACAAGCTTGAGCAGCGACGCGACGGCCGCCTCGGCACCTTGACCCACGACGAGCGGTAGAGATGCAAAGCGTGCGGGATCTTCGCCCGCTATCGGATGCCCATCGATATCGATGACCGTCTTCGCACCGTCCTTCTGCCAAACGGCGACCGGTGTGCGCTCGACGATGCGAACGACGATGCGATCCGGCCAAACCCGGCGAACCTCCGCCGATTTGACCCAAGGCAGTGCCTCGATCCGCGCCCGCGCCTCGTCGACATCGACGTAAAGCATCAGATCGCCGCGCTTGATCCCAAGCATGCGCACGATCTCGCGCTGTGCGGTCTCATTACGGCCTTCCAGCGCTACCGCTTGAACAGTGAACCCCGCGCTAGCCATGGCGCCTTCGCCCGCGTCTTGAAGACCCGCGAGCGCGGCCGAGACTTGCCCGCCGGAAAACAATCCGGCAAACACCGTCACCAAAAAGAACAAGCCGACAGCCAGGCCCCAGACGAGCGTCCAACGGGCGGCGCCAAGCGCGGAGGCGAGCCATCGGCTGGTGACGCTTTCATCTCTCCGGCCCCGCTTCGAACGCACGACGCGTGGTTTTCCTTTGGCCGGCGCCCGCTTCCGCTTTGGCGGCGGCAGATCGTCGTCGTCCATGGATGAGCCGACTAACGATCGCATGATGCATCCTCGACCAGCCAACGGCATAACGTACCGTAGGACATTCCTTTGTACGCTGCTTGCTCGGGCGCGAGCGACGTTGGCGTCATGCCGGGCTGGGTGTTGGTTTCCAGGATAATCAGCCGCCCCGGCTCACCCTTGGTGTCGTCGTAGCGCAGATCGGTCCGGCTCACGCCGCGGCAGCCAAGCGCCACATGCGCACGAACCGAAATATCCATT
>JANLXP010000968.1:0-10713 GCA_031365165.1 Alphaproteobacteria bacterium | reverse complement strand
ACGGGCACGTCTTCAAGGGTCACGGCCAGGAACAGCTGATCCTTTTTGTCCTTCAGAAACAGGTTCTTCGTGTGGCCGCCTTCGATCTTGCCGCGCAGCAGCTTCGCGTCTTCGACCGTGAAGACGGGCGGGTGGGTGATCGTCGGGTGTGCGATCCCAAGTCGATCAAGTTCTGCAAACAGGTCTTTTGCGTTTGAGTTCATAGGGTTGATCGTCGAAAATTCGTTTTTGCGAAATCGAATCCGTCTGATGCGTCTGCACGGCTGATTTCTGCGGAATTATCCGTCTGCAATGCGTATGGAATCCGTCTGCTGTGGGTCTGTGACATGTTGTGCGCGGCGCCTGGTCGCAATGGCGTGCTCTGGCCAATTCTTGTTGTTTCTATAGTAGTTTTTCTTATGCAAATGTCAAGAGCCGACAACGTCGCGTGCGGCTCGTTTCGCTATTTCCCTTCGCGCCTGAAGCGCGCCATCGCCCAGCGGGTTGCTTGGACCATGGCGATGTCGACGATGGGATTCGACCATTGGGCTTTGAGACGGGCGAATCGGTTCGCGAGGTCGGCTTTGGTGTAGAGCCGGCCGTCGGCGACTACGGCTTCGAGGGTTGCGAGGTTTGCCAGATCTTTCGTCGGATCTTTGCGGAAGATCAGGAAGTCGGCCGGAGCGCCGGGGTCGAGGCGGCCTAGCGTCGGCTTCAAGTATTCGCCGTTGCCTGATGTTGCGAGCTTCCACACTTGTTCCACCGGGATGCCCGCTTCGACGAAGAGACGCATTTCATCTTGCACGTCGACGCCCGGGATGACGAACGCTGTCATCGTGTCGGTGCCAATGTGAAGCGGCGCGCCGACGTCATGGAGGCGCTTGACCAAGCGTTGTTCCGCGGCAAGGGCGACGTGCAGCCGCGCCAGGTTCTTCTCGCTGGTGTCGCGGGGCAAGCCGTCCGCCGGGTGCCAGATCACGTCGGCGAAGAAGCGAGGCAAGAGTGCAGCCTCTGCCGATTTGCGCATGTCATCGTAGTGGCCGTAGTTCGCGTTCTTTGCGAGGCTGATCAGCGTCGGCGTGTTGGCGGTATGCGCCTCGAGCGTCGCTTTAACCGTGCGTTCCATTTGCGCGTCGTCGAAGGCGGCCCAGGTGTCCATCACTTCGGGGAAGTGGCGCGGGTCCGTGTTCGGCACAATCGAGGCGCCGATGAGATGCTGCACGTCGCCGATGCCGCCGGGATAGGGCACGTTGCGCGGGACATGGCCGATCGAGGGCATGCCCTGCGCTTTCGCGGTGGCGACGAGCGCGGCGAGCACATCGGGCGCGAGCGAGTTATAGAGTTTGATGCAATCGAAGCCTTCGGACTTGATCCGGCGAACGGTTTCCGCTGCTTGCGATACGTCGCTTACAACGCGCGTGTTTTCCCAAGTCTTGTCTGGTCCGTCGACGAACGGGCCGCAGGCGAAGATGCGCGGTCCCGCAATCTTGCCGCCGTTGATCAAATTGCGCAGCGGCGCCACCGTCTTGCCGTCGACGTCGCCGGCATCGCGCACGGTGGTGACGCCGTGCATCAGAAACAGAAGCGGGAAGAGATCGCGCGCAACCGGTATCGATTGTGGCGGATGATGCGCGTGCATATTGATGAGGCCCGGCAACACGTACATGCCGGCGTAGGGGCCGCGATCGCCGCTGCTTGGGCCGACTGCGCCGATCGCGTCGCGGTTCACGCTCAACGTTTGATTTTCGCGGCGGCTCTCGGCCGGTTGGATGACGGTGACATGATCGAACGTGCCGCCTCGCTCCGGTGCGGGGAGGGGTGCTGGGACCTGCAACATCCAGGCAAGCGCCAGACCGGCCGCGATCAGCACGGCAATGACGATGCCGACTATCCTTAGGATTTGCATTGGCGTGACGCCCCCGGACGCACATTGGATCAGCGCCTATGGCATACACTCAGCCCACGTTATGATCTATCGCGTCCGTTTTTCGCGAAACGCCTGGGAGAGCCGCCATGACTGATGTCGCCGTTATCGGGCCGGGGGCGATCGGGTGCGCGTTTGCCGCTGCCGCTTTGCAGGCGGGGCATGCGGTTTCGATTGCGGCACGAACGCCGTTCGCGGCACTTGATGTGACCTATCCCGGCGGGCGGGTGCAGGGGCCAGTTCGGACGCTTTCGCTGAGCGAGGCGAAACCGTTTCCGGTCGTGATGTTGGCGACGAAGGCGCATCAGACGGCTGAGGCCGCACCGTGGCTGAAGGCGTTGTGCGGGCAAGGGACGGTTCTTGCCGTGCTGCAAAACGGTGTCGAGCATATCGCGCGCGTGCAGCCGCTTGTCGCGCGTGGTGTCGAGATCGTGCCTGCGATGGTGGCGTGCCCCAGCGATAGTTCGGCGCCGGGTGTTGCCGTGGTAACGGGACCTGCGCGGCTTGATGTGCCGCCGGGCGAGGCGAGCGTGCGGTTTCGACAAACGTTCGATGGCTCGTTCGCGGAGGTACGGATCGTCGAGGATTGGCTGACGTCGGCTTGGGGCAAGCTCGTGCTCAACGCGGTCGGCGGCGGTATCGGCGTGCTGACGCGGCGCGGGAACGAGATTTTGCAAGACGAGGGAATCGCGCGGCTCTATCGCGCGCTTGCAGCTGAGGTCGCCGCGGTCGCGCGCGCTGAAGGGGCGATGCTTCCCGAAGATATCGGCGAACGGCTCTATGCGATGATCTCGCGCGGGCCGCATTTGCATACGCCCTCGATCGTCGTCGATCGCTTGAGCGGACGGCCGACGGAGTGGGTGGCGCGCAACGAGGTCGTGCTCAGACTTGCCGCGAAGCACGGGATTGCGGTGCCGTTGAACGATCTCGTGTGCAACTTGATCCGGGCGGGCGAGCCGGCTTGATCGATCGTTCCGGAGGTCGCAGGAGCGACGTCTGACCGGCAGTTTTCTGCGACTTTTCCTACAAAATTGGAACCGATTGGGGGGCCGGACGTTTTGTCTCGGCGCTGCTCGAAACGGGAAACCGTGAAACGCGGCGCAAGTGGCGTTGTTGGAGGGAGAGATATGACCAGTACGACGGACATGGAATCTGGCGAGACGTACACCCATCCGGCGCAAGTCTTGGCGGATCAACGCCTGACGCGCGAGGAGAAGGTGCGCATTCTGCGCGACTGGCACTACGATGCAATCCGCATGCAGGAAGCGGCGAGCGAAAACATGGCCGGCGGCGATCGCGACCGGTTGCAAGCGGTGTCGAACGCATTGCTGGAGCTTGGCGAAACGCCGAGCGAGCCAAAGAAGGAAGATGTTGGAGCGCTCTCGTCGTTGCGCGACCGCCTCAGCCACAATTTCTCGCGCTTGTTTGGCGCCGGGGGCGCCTAAGGCGCCGCGGGTTCCGCGTATGTCGCAGGAACCCATCGTAAGCGAACTCGTTCTTATCACGGTGCGCCCGGTGGGCGCTGATTAAGCGGGGCGCAAGCCATGAAACTGTTCTTGCTGTCGTCTGTCATTTCGATGTCGGTCGCAACTCTTGGCGCAGCCATTGCGCCAAGCCCAATGCACCACGCCGCGCCGGCCGCGATGGAAGCGGTGGTATTGCCGTTGGAAAAAGTCCGGCCACGCATTCAGGGCGTTCCAGAGGGTGCCGACTTTCGCGTGAACAGCGGAACATCGCGCCTCTCGTTCGCGGCCTGTGATCAGCAGCGCGCGTTTTCCAATGGCGAAATCGAGCACGGCTGCCGCTTATACTCGGAAGCGCAGAACCGTTGGGAAACGTCGGTGCACTGGTACTCGGCGGAAGCGCTGCGTCCCCTTATCGACACCAACGCGCGCATGATTACGGCGCTTCGCTAATATGGAGGGCATGAACATGGTGCGACTGTTGTCTTTGGCGTTATCGAGCAGCGGAATGCTGCTCTGCGCGGCATGCGGCCCATCGAATACCCCCACCGCCGAGAGCAAGGCCGAGACCCCGACAGCGACCGAGCAAGCGGTTGACGAGACTCAGCAGGAACTCGCCCAAGCGACGGGACAGAATGTCCAAATCACCCCCGCCGACCTTGCAGCCGGTATGCGCGCCGACAACGTCGTCGATCCCAAAGCGAAGTTCGCGACCGCGGCCGTCAAATCATCTGCCGGCGAGCCGATCGGCGAAGTTCGATCGGTCGGCGTCGGCGCCGATGGCAAGGCAACTGCCGTGGTCGTCGAAGTCGGCGGCTTCTTGAACAGCGGCGAGCGCCTCATTTCCATCAAGGCGGCCCGGTTCACCTATCTGCCGGACCGCAACATCTTGGTCGTGTCGACGTCGAAGCAAGAGATCGAGAAGATGCCGCCTGCGGTGATTTTGAACTGAGGGTTATTCTCTAGCCCTGCCGCACTAAACCCTTCAATCCGTCGATGCTTGCGGCGTTCGAGGTGTAACGGCGCTCGGCCCATTCGTCGCGGGTTCGGTGATCGATCGCGCGTTTCAGTTGGTCGCGCTCGCCTTTGAAATCGTAAAATGGCACGCCCCAACCGCAGCTGTCGCCGATGCGCTCCACATCAACCGTCACAATGTTTCGAGCGCGTTCGAAGCCTGGGTAGTGAGCGAGTTCGGCGTCGAAGCCCGGTTCGTCGAATTGCATCACGGTGGCCTTGCCGTAGAGACGCAAAATCAGAGCGGGTCCTTCGAAGGCGCAGAACATGATCGTAATACGGCCGTTCTCGCGCGCGTGCGCGACCGTTTCGATGCCGGAGCCGCCGAGATCGGCGTAGGCAACGCGCTTTGGCGATAGGATGCGGAAAGCGTCGTAGCCCTTCGGGCTTAAGTTCACGTGGCCGTCGGCTGAGAGTGGTGCGGTCGCGACGAAGAACATCTTTTGCTTGGCGATGAAGGCTGCAAGCCGGTCGTCGATTTCTTCATAGACTTTGGCCATCGGCGTGATCCTACTTCGTGCATTGCTTTCTCGTGCCATGGCTCGTTGCGAGCGCGCAATACCCCTGGTTTCGTGGCCTATCGCGCGGGAATGTGGTACGCGCACGCAAATGCCGTCCCAACGCAATGTTCTGACCTTCGTTTGCCTCGTCATCTTTCTTGATGCGTTGGGGATCGGCCTCATTCTCCCCGTGACGCCGGACTTGATTGCGCAGTTGACCAGCTTGCCGAACAACCGCGCGGCGGAGGTTAGCGGGTATCTGATGTTCGCGTTCGCTGGTGCGCAGTTTTTCTCGGCGCCGATTCTGGGCGGCTTGAGCGACCATTTTGGACGCAGGGCCATCTTGCTGCTCGCGCTGTTGGGCTTTGTTGCGAACTACTCCGTGATGGCGGCCGCACCGACGCTCGCCTGGCTCTTTGTTGCCCGGGTGATCTCAGGTGTGTGCGGCGGGACATTTCCGGCTGCGAATGCGGCGCTTGTCGATGTCACTGCACCGGCCGACCGACCGCGCGCGTTTGGGTTGACGGGCGGCGCGTTGGGGCTTGGGTTCATTTTGGGACCGCCGATCGGCGGGTTGCTGGGCGAGTATGACTATCGTCTCCCGTTCCTCGCGGCCGGTGCGTTCACGTTCGCGGTCTTCGTCTATGGCTGGTTCGTGTTCGGTGAGACGCTTCCCGTTGAGCGACGGCGCGCGTTCGATTGGCGGCGCGCCAATCCGCTGGGCAGCGTGCGGTCGGTCGCGGGCTATCCAGTCGTGTTCGCGCTTCTAATCGCGAATTTTTGCGTTCAGTTGTCGAGCCAGTCGTACGGGACGATTTGGGCATTTTACACGATCGAAGTCGTGCAATGGAGCAAGTGGGCGATCGGCCTGTCGGCGGGCGCCTATGGATTCATGGTGGTGCTGGTGCAAGGCGGCTTGACGGGTCCTGTGGTCAAGCGTTTCGGGGAGTGGCGGGCGCTGTGGTTCGGGCTTGCGATGGCGGGGCTGAGCTATTTGGGCTTTGCGCTCGTGTCGGGGCCAGTTGGCATTTATGCGTTTATTGTCGTCGGTGGGTTCGCGGGTTTCGTGTTCCCGGCGATGCAGTCGTTGATGACGAAGGGCATTCCGGAAAACGCTCAGGGCGAATTGCAAGGTGCGCTCGCCTCGAGTTTCTGTTTGGCGGCGATCATCGGGCCGGTAGTGATGAGCCATCTCTTCTCCGCGTTCACGAGCGGGGAGGGGACGCACTTTCCCGGTGCGCCGTTCGTGGCCGGGTTTGTGCTCGTGCTGTGCGCGGGATTGGTGCTCTTGCGGTGGGGGCGCAATCCGGTGGTGACGTCACGCTAGCGCCGCGCGAGGTCCAGCGCTTTTTCCAGGACGTCGTCGCGACCGGCGCGGAGTGCCCGTAGGCCCGACGTGACGGCGACATCGGGTTTGATGCCGGCGCGTTGAAGCTGGCGGCCGTCCGGCGTGCGGACGTCGTGACCGGTGAAACGCAGAATAAGACCGCCCGGAAGTTGGATGCCTGTGAGGTCGCCGATGGTGCCGTTTGTGGTTGAGCCGACGAATGTCGCGTTCGCGGCCGCCTTGAAAATCAGCGCGGTGTGTTCGGCTTGGCTTGCGGTTCGCTCATCGATTAACCCGAACACGCGCCCTTCGTAGCGTTTGACCGGCGCGGGCCGCTCTATGTCGTCGAGCGCGAGCCATTGGGTTTGCGCGATGCCGTTGTTCGGCGGACCTTGATAGGACGCGCGGCGGAACTTGGCGACGGCGAACGGTGCATTCGCCTTCGCCAAGCGCGCGCCGATGGCCCAGCCCGTGCGTTGCGGCGTTCCGCGCAGATCGAAGACGATGGCTTTGGCGGTCGCGAGTTCGTCCAGCGCGCGATCGGCGTCCGCGGGGGCGAGGCGCTCAAGATCGATGTACCCGACGTTGCCCGGCATCATGTGCCAGGCGCCGGCGGACTGTGGCGGCGGTGCGCCGATGCGCGGGATGCGAACGGCGTGTGGTGCGCTTCGCGCGCTGCGGACAAGAAGCGATGCGATCGTACTGGGCGGGCCGGTCAATATTCTGCTCGCAATGGCGGCGCGGAATGCTTGGGGCGTCGCGGCCGGAACGAACGGCGTCAGGCGTTGTTCGAGAATGCCGATGGGCGTGTTGTCCACGGATAGGATTTCATCGCCAACGCGAAGCTTTGCCCCAAGCGTTGGGTCATCGATTGCAACGATTGCCAAGCGCCCTTCGATGAAGCGCACGCGAATGGCGGGACGATGTTCGCTGAACCCGAACGGCGCGTCGGTCAGACCTTCGATGCGCGTGTGGCCATCCTGCGTGCGTGCAGCGAGACGCAGCAGGGCCGCTTCGTATGCGGCGCGTGTGTTGGCGGCCAGCATCACCGGAATGAACTCCGTCAATGCAGCGTCCCACGGCCGGTCGGTCAGCGACTTGTAGGCATGGAAATAATTGATCGTTCCCCAGATGCGGAAGAGCGCCAGCAACCGTTGCTCGGCGGACGGTACGCCCGCGTTCTTGTAGCGGCGCACGGGGCGTTGCAGCGGCGGCAGCGCGGGTTCGCGCAAGATCGCCGACGGGCTGGCCGATAGTTCCGCGATTGCCTTGCGCAGCACTGTGGCGGGCGTTGCGGTTGCGTCGGGACGAAAGCCGACGGCGCCTGCCGGATAGGTGTAGAGCCCTTCGCTGATCTGCACGGTGAGGCGCGGCGTTCGCAAAGTCGCTACACCGGCGCCGATGGGGCCGCCGGCAACGATGCGCGCTTGGCCTGCCGATTGGAGCGCTGCGACCGCCGGCAACAGCGCGGGACCGGCGATGTTGTCGATGATGAAGACGAGCGGCGTTTTGCTTGGCGCTGCGGTGCCAGGTGCGAGCGCGCCTTTGCTGACGAGGCTGAAGCCCGCAGCGAAGCCCGCGGACGATGTTCCCGCTTCCGAAGGGAAGCCATTGTAGCTGCGCACGAGTGCGGAGCCTGCGGGCAATGGGGTCTGCGTACGGGTGTGGGCGATTGCGGCGATGACTGCGTAAAGAGCGGGGCCATCGCCGGTGAAGCCACGGCAATCGACGACGGTTGGATGGGCGGCTACGTTTTCGGCTAGCTGAAACGGCGCGGCGCCGGTCGTGACCGCGTGAGCCATGGCGCTGCAATCGGCGATCCAGGTTCCGTTTTGTTGGCGCAGCGGTGGTGGTAGCGTCGATGTGTTGGTCTCAGCCTCGAGCACGCGGGCGGAGGGGTCGCCGGTCCGGCGCAGCATCGCGTTCAATGCGGCGGTGTAGGCCGTGGCGTCGCCCGATGCGCGCACCGCGGGGATCGCTTCGATCAACGCTTGGTCCCACTCGGCGCCGTTCGAATTCAAATAGGGGTCGAAGATGTCGACGTAGACCCACGTGCGGCCGAGATCCTCCAGACGCTGAATCTCGCGCGTCGAAAGGGTAGTGGCGGCGGTGCGGCCCGGCGTGACGTTTCCTAGCGCAAGCGCGAGAAGGAGCGCTGCAGCGCCAAGCGGGCGAAGATTTCCGAGGAATGCGGGCATCGGCGTCGAGCCTAGTACGAAACGCCGGGTGGCGCTCGTAACCGAATGGTTACTTTTGCCTAACCCGATCGAAATTTGTTTCCCTTAGCTTGGCCTCCAACGGCGCCGTTAGAGCGCTTGGAGGGGCTCATGGCGAACTACCGGCGGAAGATGGCAGGGGCGCTTGCGACTTTGGCGCAGGCATTGGCCGGGACCGCGATGGCGTGGGCGCCTGTGATGCCTACGGAGCGGCAACGGGCGGTCGGCGAGATCTTGGACGTGTCGCAGACATTCGTTCCGGGCTATCCGCAGACGTTCGAGCCAACGCGCCAGGTTCGTATCGTCAGCGAATAAGGTTCATCTCGCGGCCGGCCTCTATGAACTTGGCGATCGCGACTTCGAGGTCGGCGCGCGTGAGTGCCGCGGACATCTGCGTGCGGATGCGCGCCTTGCCTTGCGGCACCACCGGATACGAGAACGCGATCACGTAGATGCCTTTCGTCAGCATCGCTTCGGCGAAGCGCGCGGCGAGCGCCGCGTCGCCGATCAAGATGGGCACGATCGGGTGTTCGCCGGGGGCTAGGTTGAAACCTGCCTTCGTCATTTCGGCGCGCAAGAATTTCGTGTTGTCGTTTAAGCGATCGATTAGGGCGCTTGAGGATTTGAGCAGGTCGATGGCTGCGATCGAGGCGGCGGCGATGGTTGGCGGGATCGAGTTCGAGAAAAGATATGGCCTGGAACGCTGGCGCAGGAGCGCGATGATTTCCTTGCGGCCTGAGGTGTAGCCGCCACTGGCGCCGCCGAGCGCCTTGCCCAGCGTGCCGGTGATGATGTCGATCTTTTCGATCACGCCCGAGCGTTCGTGGCAGCCGCGGCCGTGCTTGCCGGTGAAGCCGACGGCATGCGAGTCGTCGACCATGACGAGCGCGTTGTATTTTTCGGCGAGCGCGCAGATTTCGGGCAGCTTCGCGTAGTAGCCGTCCATCGAGAAGACGCCGTCGGTCGCGATCATCCGGAAGCGGGCGGTGCTTGCGTCTTTCAGCTTTGCTTCGAGGTCTGCGAGGTCGCCATTTTTGTAGCGCGCGCGCTGCGCTTTACAGAGGCGGATGCCGTCGATGATGCTGGCGTGGTTCAGTTCGTCGGAGATGACGGCGTCTTCTTCACCCAGGATCGTTTCGAACAGGCCACCGTTCGCGTCGAAGCACGACGAGTAGAGGATGGTGTCTTCGGTGCCGAGGAACTCGCTAATCTTCGCTTCGAGCTGCTTGTGTATCTCTTGCGTGCCGCAGATGAAGCGGACGGACGCCATGCCGTAGCCCCAGCGGTCCAGCGCTTCGTGGGCTGCTTTGATGATGGCGGGGTGGCTCGCCAGGCCCAGATAGTTGTTGGCGCAGAGGTTCAGTACATCTTTGCCGCCGGTGACGCGGATGTGGCCCGACTGCGGGGTTGCGATCACGCGTTCCGGTTTCTCGAGACCGGCGGCTTTGATTTCGGCCAGCGTTTTCGTCAGATGCTGCTGAACCGCGCCGTACATCAGAGGTCGCTCCACTTCAGAACGACTTTTCCGGAGCTTCCAGTTTTCGCGGCAGCAAAGCCTTTCTCGAAATCCTTGTAGTCGAAGCGGTGGGTGATGACCGGGCCGATGTCGAGGCCCGACTGCACGAGGACCGACATCTTGTACCAGGTCTCGAACATCTCGCGGCCGTAGATGCCCTTGATGGTCAGCATGTTGAAGATAACTTTGTTCCAGTCGATGGCCATGTCGGTCGACGGGATGCCCAGCATCGCGATTTTGCCGCCATGGCACATGTTGTTCAGCATTTCGCGGAAGGCTTGCGGGTTGCCGGACATTTCGAGGCCGACGTCAAAGCCTTCGCTCATGCCGAGCTTTTTCTGCGCGTCGGCGACGGTCATTTCCTTCACGTTGATCGCAAGGTCGACCTTCATTTTGCGCGCGAGCTCGAGGCGCGCTTCGTTTAGGTCGGTGATGACGACGTAGCGCGCGCCGGCCTGGCGCACGACGGCTGCCGCCATGATGCCGATGGGGCCTGCGCCTGTGATCAAGACGTCCTCGCCCAGCACCGGAAACTGCAGCGCGGTGTGAACGGCGTTGCCGAACGGGTCGAAGATCGAGGCGACGTCGAGATCGACGCCGTCGTGGTGGTGCCAGATGTTCGTCATCGGCATGGTGATGTATTCGGCGAAGGCGCCGTTGCGGTTGACCCCGATGCCGCTGGTGTTCGCGCACATGTGGTAGCGGCCGGCCATGCAGTTGCGGCAGCGGCCGCAGACGATGTGGCCTTCGCCGGAGACGATTTCGCCGGGCTTA
>JANLXP010000862.1:0-3037 GCA_031365165.1 Alphaproteobacteria bacterium | reverse complement strand
CGGCGGTCGCGGGCCAGCGTTCCGGCGCACGTTTTGGGGCGCGCTCGACTCCGACTACTTCATCAACAACCAGTTGACGGCCGAAGCCATGGTGTGGTCACCGTGCGGCGCCGACGTGAACCTGCGCACGAACTCAAGCATGCGCGTCGCCACGTACAACAATGCCGAAGCGACTGCGACTGTCGACTCCGAGGACGTCAATGCAGCGATCATCTATCACTTGCAATTGCGCCGTTGCTAAGGGACGCATCGACTGAACAATGAGGCAGGGCCTCGGCCAATCGTGGCATGTAGGATCAGGAGAACACTAGATGCGCATGTTACGATTGGCTGGCCTTGCCTTTTTGGCGACCGCGACAGCCGCGACCGCATTCGCCAAGTCGAAGCTCTACGAGCACGATGAGCGCGTCACAGAAGCGAAAGGATGCCCCGCTGGAACGTACAGCATCGTGACGTCGCCCGACGGCAGCGCGCTCAGCGTGCTGTTCGACAATTTTGTCGTAGCGGGGACGGACGCCAACGGCGGGTTTGCCAGTATGACCTGTGCGATGGAAATTCCTCTCCATCTGCCGGAGGGCTATTCACTGGGCGTCTATCAGATCGACTACCGCGGCTTCGCGCATCTCGACGACAAGCAGCGCGGCGAACTGCAAGTGGACTACGGCACCGGTCGGGGTAATCGCGGGCGCCGCTTTCATCGCGACGTGAGAGGCGCCTACGATGGCGACTTCACTTTCAATGAGAACCTTCGCGGCGGTATCTTGAAGCGTGTCGGCTGCGGGGACGCGGCGGTACTGAACTTTGCGGCGACGCTGACGCTCGTCTCGAAGCGCGACGGGCGCGAGGGCAAGATGGTGCTCGACTCCGTCGACGGCGCACCGGCGGGCGGACTCGTTTTCGCGCTTGATCTCAAGAAGTGCAAGCCATAGGTCCTTGAGTCGCGATGCTTGCAAATCGACCGAAAGTGGCCGCACCGATGTCGGCGATGCGCAGCTTGCGCAGTTTTTGGGTGCGTTCGAGCTTGGCTCAGCCTTGACGCTCAATCGCGTAGCTGGCGCGCTCGACGACCCATCGGCGAATGCAACTCTCGCCCAAATGTGATCGACAACGGAAAACGCGGTCGCAAAATCAATAACCCACAGCAGCTGACGAGGGCGAGCAGATGCGGCAGCCGCCACCGCCGCAAAGCCGAACACCATTAATCCAATTCTGAAATGCATTGCTTTCTCCTGTCGCGGGAAAAATCGCGCAGGAATCCGTACGGAGCGTGTTGGGGCTGATACTGATGTAACGAGATCGTCTCGCCTCTACACGCTCCCGATTGCGGCGGTCGCGCCCGATATTTCTTGCCCCTGATCATCGGCTCGGCCGTGTCACAATGCTTAGCCCGGAAAGGGTACACCTCGCTGGGCGCAATCCGCCCGCATGTAGGCGAAGAAGCCCGGCTCAATTGCGCTCTGCTTTATCCAGCAGAGCGCTTGAGAGGTCGAGTCGACCTGATCGTCATGGGGCGTGCGGCCAAAATTTAGAAGCTCCGACACGTAGTCGCCCAGCCATACGGCCTCGCGCGGAAGGCGAACTATCCCGTTCTCGAACATGTCGGTTTGGTTGTAAAGCCGCGTGGCCTTATCGCCCTCTGGCTTGACCCCCTTCAGTATATAGATTCCTTCGTGCGTCAGATCCTGCAACAATTGAACGCCCGAGCCCGCCTCCTCGATCAAAACGACGGTCGCATTGAAGGCTTGCAGGCGATCGCGCACTGCACGTTTAAGGTCCGGAAAATCGAGGCGTTTGCGAAAGACGTCCAGAAGGAAGACGCCACCCGCGTTGCGCCCCCACGTCGTGCACACGCTATAGTCGTTGCCGGTGCCGGCCTTGCTTGCGGTATCCCAGCTTTGAATGATTTGCTCGAAAGTGTCCGGCTTTTCGTGCGCATCGTAAAACTTCAACCACGCTCTTTTTACAATACCGCCATCGAGCGGTACCGGCGACTGCTGGTACTGTGAGGCGTACTCGTATTCGCCAAGCGTTCGACGCAGTTGCTGCAAGACCTCGACTGGTTCACGCGCCGCGTGCAAAGCCTCGCCCGCACGACGAACGTGGCGGTACGGCCCGTAGGGCGTCTCGATCACGTGCAATTCGTCGACTTCCGCGATTGCCGGAAAAGACAGTTCGGTCCAAGGCTCTTGCGCGCGGACGTGCCCAACCAAATCGTCCAGATGCGTTCTCTGCGTGACGAGCGCGATGCGACCGGTGCGCTTGTCGTTCAAGCGGCTGTAAATCGTGTTGTCGTAGGCGTCGTTGGTCGAGCGGCGAATAGCTTCCGACTGCGCATCCGCCGGTTTGATCGGATCGTCGATAATAATCGCGTCCGCGCCCCTGCCCGTCACCGCGCCGCTGATCGACATCGCAAGCCGAAATCCCCCCGCCGTTGTGTCGAACTGCTGTGCGGCCTGTTTGAGTGGTGATAGCCGGGTGCCGAAAACGGACCGATAGAACGGCGTCCGCATAAGTCTGCGGCAGTCGAGCGAATGCTTTTGGGCAAGATCCTGCCCGTAGCTCACGCACATAATTTGCGCCGTTGGGTCGTGTCCTAGCCAGAAGGCGGGGAATGCCACGGATGCCATGAACGACTTCAGATGGCGGGGCGGAAGGTAGAGGCCCAAGCGTAAGATCTTGCCGTGGCGTAGAGATTCGAGCGCCGCGGCAACGGCCTCAACGTGCCAATTCGGTAGGAAAGGCGTCGTCGGATAAAGCTCGAGGAACGCGCGGTGCGCAAAGGTAGCAAAATCCTCGTGCAGCAACGCTTTGTAGTCATCAAGACTGGTGGTCGACATCTTTTTCATCCTTGGTTTGCGGTTCGGTTGAGGCGCAGTCCGGCGGCGACGTGACGCGTCGCACGCGCGCGAGCGCCTCCTTGAGCACCTGCGTGTCGGCTTCAGTCAGGTTGAACGCCGGCGGCGCGGCCGCATCCGCCCGCGCGCCGCGAGAGGCATCGCGATTGACCAGCGTCACGATCGATTTGGGATCGCCACCG
>JANLXP010000833.1:0-5321 GCA_031365165.1 Alphaproteobacteria bacterium | reverse complement strand
CCCTGCGCCGAAATGTTCTCGGTCGTCGTGAAGTTCAGGTACGTGCGGCCCACGCTGCCTACGGGCAAGGTTTCAAGGAACGCGCGATCCGACAAAATCTCGGCAAGCTCTTGCCGGCGGTATGCGATCGCCCCGCCTTTCGGCGTGTCCAGCAACCGCGCATAGCCGTTCGGGATCGATTTGCCCGACAGCGCTCGCATGATCTCGAACACCTGGACGGTGTCCTCTTTGTCCTTGAGCAGCTTGCCGATCGCGCGCAGCGCGACCAGCGGCCGGTAGCTCAGCTTTTCGAATCCCACGCCGTTCGAGGCGGCGGTTTCGGTTTGATAGGTCGGTGCGACTGCCATGTCTCGTCTCCGTCAGCTTGGATATCGTTGTACCCGTAAACTGACAAATTGTCATTATAGTTCTGATTTCAAGTCTGCGGCAGCACGTCGCCTGCAGCTTTTGCTGTGGCAAACACGTCATCCACCCGTGGCAGCCGCGCCTCATTTCCTAAGAACTGGACACCATAAGCTGAGGCTGCCCGGGCGAACCGGAAGTGAAAATCCCAGTTTTGCTGTGGCCGGCTCAGCCGCGCATAGACGTAGGCCCCGTGAAACAGGTCACCGGCGCCGTTCGTATCGATGACCCGGTCTTCGGGAACGCTGATCGCGGCAAGCCGACGCGCCGGCGCCGTTCCTTCGTACCAAAGCAATCCGCGCTCGCCCTGCGTAACGCCGCCGACCTTGACGCCCTTGGTGCGCAAGAGCTCGAGCATCCCTTCCGGCGATTGTTGGAGCTGCTCGCAAAAGCGCTCGCTGACGATCGCGACGTCGACGAATTCCAGCAGCTCCATCGTGTTCGACCGAACGCCGCCGCCATCGAGCGAGACGACGATGCCGCGCTGGCGCGCAAGCTTCGCGTAAGCGATCGCCGCATCGCCCTGATGCCCGTCGAGATGCAGCATCTGGCAGCCGTCGAGGTTCAGCGTCGGAAACGGATGCAGATACGTGTCGTCACGGCAACGCACGATGGCGCGCTTCCCGTCGTTCGGCATGATGAAAGACAGCGACGACCGCGCGACCTTTCGTGCATGCACCGGAATGCGATAGGCGAGCGCCATGTCCATGAACATGCGGCCCAACCAATCGTCGGCGACCGTCGACAACAGATCGGGCACGACACCCAGCTTCGCGCAGGCGAATGCCGCCGTCACCGCGTTGCCGCCGAACGCGACAGCGTAGTCGCGCGCGACGGTCTTCTCGTCGCCGTCCGGAATGTGGTCGGTCAAGAACGTGATGTCGACGTAAGTATGCCCGATGAACAACGCTTTCACGTGAGACTCCCGCGGTCGGTCACAAACCCCTAGCATGGCTCGCGCGCAAATGAGGACCGATGAAGAACGAACGCACGTATCGCTGGGCGGATCCCGCCGAAGTCGCGGCCATGGCCAAGGGCCGCTCCGGCCTTGAGCTTCTGCGCCTCATGGTCGAGGGCAAGGTCCCGCAGCCGCCTGTGGGCAGCCTCATCGGCGTAACCGATTTCGTGGTGGAGAAGGGCAAAGTCGCCTGCGGCTTCGACCCCGCCGAGTTCCACTACAACGCGCTCGGCACCGTTCATGGCGGCGTTATTGCGACCGTCATCGACATCGTCATGGGCTCAGCCGTTCACTCGACGCTGAAGGTGGGGCAGGGCTTCACGACGCTGACGCTCGAACTGAAGTATCACCGCGCGGTCACCGCGAAATCGGGCCGCCTCACCGCGACGGCCGAGGTGGTTACCCGTGGCCGCGACATCGTCACCGCCGAAGCCAAGCTCTTGGACAAGAACGACAGGCTGTTCGCCGCCGCCACATCGACCCTGATGATTTTGCGCAATCCCGCATTGTGAGCGTTTCGCCCTTGACGCCAACGGGGCGAATGCGCGTCAATAGCCCCCGCGGGAGGGGAATGGGGAAGCCCTTCGCGCAACCATAGGGGAATGGTCAATGCGGGGGCATTGGTGGGGGCTTGTCGTCGTTTTGGCGGCAACATCCTTAGCCGTATCAGCAAAGCCGACATCGACGACGAGTTCGGGATCGGACTCCGTCACGATTCCGCTCATCTTGAGACAGGCCGCGCCGCCCAAGAAAGTCGAGCCAGCCAAGAAAAAAGAAGAGCCGAAATCGCCGCAAGAAATTCTCGAGCAAACGACGCCTGTCGCGATGAAGGCGACCGACACCTCGCCCGAAGTGCCGCTGCTTGCGTCGCCGCCCGCACCGACGCTTGATCCCGTGCTCCCAACGACACCCGAACTCTTCGTACCCGACCTAACAGCGCCGTTGCCGGAACCGAAGGCTCCGCTTTCCGAACCGAAGCCGCAGCCGAAAATCAAAACTCCGGCACCCGCCGCAGAACCGAAACCGCAAGCGAAGAATCTGTTGCCCGCGCCAGCCCCGTCGCCAGAAGCGAAGGCCCCGCCTGTGCGCCTCCCCGTACCCAAGCCGGCCGCACCGGACCCGTTGCAAAAACCGGCGATCCCACCGCATTTCGAGATGCAGCCGATCGACGACGTCAAACCCAGTCAGCTGCGTCAGGTTACCGCCGAACCGAAATCGCAACCGAAGAAGCTTCCGACGGTGCCGGAATCGCAACCGGAGCCGGCGACGCCACAGCAAGTCGAGATGCGGCCCGTCGAAGAATTTAAGCCCGGCACCTTGCGCGAAGACCGCGACGGCAAGCCGCCCGCGTTTCGCTGCCTTGTGCGCGACGTAATGGCGTTCCACGACCGCACGCACGTACGCTGCTACAACAAGGTCCAAGGCAAAGTTTATTACTTCGCCGTCGACACGAATCAGCCGGTCGCCTCGACCGTCGTCGCGAAGGCTCTGACCGCGATGCAAACCGGCAAGCCGCTCGGCATCGTTTTCGCACCCGGCACAGATCTAAACCCGCCGAACTGCGGACCAAATTGCCGGCGCCTGCTCGACATCGAAAACTAATTCGCAGCCTTTGGGCGGTAGCGACTGTTCTCCAACCACGCGGGTTTAGTCTCCGCGTTCGCAACCGCCTCGGTTAGCGCAAAATAGAAGCGGTGGAATTTGGCCTGCGCCCCGAAATCGATCGGCGTCGACATGTCGTCCTGCGGCGCGTGATAACGGTTCTCATACCAATCTTTGTACTTCGCGTGCGCATCGGTGTCGTAGTCGAAACCGAAGAGGAAACTCACCGCCGGCACGCCGCGCTGCATGAACGGCCAATGGTCCGTGCGCTGTAAGAGGTTGCGGTCCGGTTCGCGGTCCGGCCGCACCTCGATGCCCATCGGCTCTGCAATGTCGCGCACCGTTTGGCCCAGCGTCGATTCGTCGAGCGCGAGCGTCGTTAGTATCGTGAACGGATAGAGCGGACGAAGCTGATCGAGATTGAGCACCGCGACCGGCGTCGGCGCGCCTGGGGTGGCATGTGCGGCGAGCCAGCGCGAACCCAACAGGCCCTTCTCCTCACCCGTAACGGCCGCGAAGATCACCGGACGTCGAAACCCGCGGCCTTGGCGCTCCTCGGCAAAGGTGATGAGTGTGGCCACATAGGCCGCGTCATCGAGCGCGCCGTTGTAGAGATTGTCGCCATTCACGGGCGTGCCGAACCCGTAGCCGTCGAGATGCGCGACAAGCAGCACCGGCTCGTTCGCAAGCCTCGGGTCCGTACCCGGCAGCACGGCTAACACATTGTCACTCGTGTAACGGCGTTCGCGTTTCGCGAGCCTCGCTTCGAAACGCGCAGCCAAATCGAACGACGCCATTGGTTCGCTGTGGCTTCCGTGGGCGAGGACGTCCGTACCGTTCTGGCCGGCAGCGTCGGCGACATCCACAAACGCCTTGGCGCTCATGCGGAACACTGGAATCGTGCGCGGGCGCGGCGCTGCATCGTCGATTACGACGTTCCGCGCATAGGCGAGCGGCCAGCGCGCCGGTTCAATCGTAAAGCCCGGATCGTCGATAGTGATGACGCCGACCGCGCCGGTGGCGGTCACCGCGTCAAGCCGGGTCGCATTAGTGGTCTGGCCCGCGCGCCGCGCACCGAAACAGGCGACGATAGCGCCGCGCACCCCCTTCATATCCGAAGGCGCACAATAGCCTCGAAACACAAGCGGCGCGTCGAGTCGCTCCGGCGTGCCCCAGGTAGGCGTTACCGAAATCTCATGCAGAAAGCGGATCGGCCGCGTGGTTCCGTTCGCGTATTTCAACGACACAGCCGTGCCTTCGCTGATGACCTCGATGTCGTGAAGCTTCAGGCGTTGAAAGTAAGTTCCGTTATCACCGGCAGGCGAAAGCCCGGCGCGCTTGAACCGGTCGGCGACATAGGCGGCCGCGCGATCGTAGCCGGGCGATCCGGTGTCACGGCCTTCCATGCCGTCATTGGAGAGCGCCTCGGTGGTGCGCCACCATTCGGCTGTCTCGGGATCGATGCCACTAGCCGTGCTCGCACACGCGCCGAGCAACAGGGCGAGGCAGGTGGTCGCGAAACGCCGCTTGAACCTCATGCGAACTGATCTCCGGAATTGGTGTGTTCGATACTGCACGAGATACGGCAGAGAGAACTAGCTCGCCGGCAGCGTCACGCGGTAAACCAGAACCTGATTGTCGTGGTCGATCCCGCCGTCATAGGTGCCATCCGGCATGAACCCTTTGCGCGTGCGAAAGTCGTTGTCGTTGCCCACGAACAAAAGCCGCTCGCGCGGACGCTTCGCATCGAGCGGCGGCGACAGAACCAGCGACTCCCACTTCGCCGACAACTGTTTGTAGCGCCAACTCCGCGCCCGCGTGGTCAGCCCGACGCGATTCAACTCGGCCTCGTCAGCGATATTGAGAAATGGGCGAAGCCGCACCGGCACCAAGCCCTTATCGAGCGCGCCGCCACTGAGCAGCGACCGCGCCTTTCGCTCGTACTTCATGCCGGCGATATTGCTGGCCCCGTCGAGCGACCCCATCAGAACTTGCTTGAATGCGATCGGTCGCCCTTTGTGGTGCGCCTTTGCGCCGAAGCCGAAGCTCTCGCGCGCGAGCACCAAGAACTTGCCGCCGCCAAGCGCCAAGATCTCGTTGGCTTCCGCAGGCTCCGCCGTACCGCCGCGCGCCTCGCTGAACAGCGGCAACTCGACGACGTAATGCGCCTTTGGTTGCCGCGGAAGTTGACGGCCGGAGACGTCATAAACGAGCAGCCGCGTATAACGCTGCCACGCGAGCTTTCCTTTTCGATCCTGCATCAGCGGCGCTTGCAGCAATGCAAGCAGCGTCTTGCCGTCGGACGTAAGCGAAAGCCCCTCGAAGCCGTCGTTCGGCGCACGTCCGCGATCGACCCTGG
>JANLXP010000961.1:0-1979 GCA_031365165.1 Alphaproteobacteria bacterium | reverse complement strand
GCTGGGTGTCGCTGCAGCGGATCGGGGTCGACCTCTTCCCGCGCGTTGAGTTTCCCTATGTGAACGTCCAGACCGTGCTCGAAGGCGCAAGCCCCGACGCGATCGAAACCGATGTCACTGACACGATCGAAGCCCAGGTCAACACGATCTCCGGCATCAAGTCGCTCTCGTCGCAGAGCTACGAAGGCCTCTCGCAGATCGTCATTGAATTCGGCCTCAACGAAAACTCGGACGTGAAGGCACAAGACGTCCGCGATAAGGTCAATCTCGCGATCCGCGACCTGCCCCAGGACGCCGAACAGCCGATCATCCAAAAGATCGACCCCGACGCCGAGCCGATCCTCTCGGTCATGCTGTCGGGCGACATGCCGACCCGCGACCTCACGGAATTTGCCGACAAGCAAATCAAGGAACGCCTCGAGCGCGTCTCTGGCGTCGGCCAAGTCACCATCCTCGGCGGCCGCGCCCGACAAATCCGCATCTGGCTCGACGCCGACAAGATGCGAGCGCTGAACGTCACGGCCGACGACGTCGTCTCGGCGCTCCGCCGCGAAAACGCCGACATGCCCGGCGGCAACCTGGAACTCTCGGGCGAACACGCGGAGTTCAGCGTCAAGACCAAGGGCGAGGTCAAACGCGTCGAAGACTTCAAGAACATCGTCGTCTCGTTCCGCCAGCTCGCGCTGCCGACCCTCCTGGGCGACATCGCCCGCGTTGAAGACGGCGCCGAAGACGAACGCACGTTTGCAACGCTGAACGGCAAACCCGGCATCTCGCTCGAAGTCCGCCGCCAATCGGGGCAAAACACGGTTGAGGTGGCAAAGGCGGTCAAGCACGAGATCGAGTCAATGCGCCAAGCGGTGCCGGCCGGCGTCCAGATGGTCGTCGCGCGCGACATCTCGCTCTTCATTGAAGAGTCGGTGAACGACGTCGGCTTCGACATCATGCTGGGCATCTTCCTCGTTATCGTGATCACGATGGCGTTCCTGCTCGACTTCCGCGCCACCATCATCGTGGCCGTCGCGATGCCGACCTCGCTGATCGCAACATTCTTTGCGTTCTATTGGGCGGGCTTCACTCTCAACAACCTAACGCTCATGGCGTTCTCCGTGTCGGTCGGCCTTCTCGTCGATGACGCAATCGTCGTGCTCGAAAGCGTCCACCGGAAACTTGAGGAGGGCATGAACCCCTCCGAAGCGGCCTCCAAAGGCACCAGCGAAGTCGCGGTCGCCGTCATGGCCGGCACCTGGGCCGTTGTCGCCGTGTTCGTGCCGATCGCCTTCATGGAAGGCGTGGTCGGACGCTTCTTCTATCAATACGGCCTGGCGATCGTCTTCTCGGTCCTGGTGTCGTTGCTCGTGTCGCTGACGTTGACCCCGGCGCTCTGCTCGAAGTTCCTCAGCAAGCTGCACCTGGGACCGTTCGCCAAACGCATTGAAGGCTTCCACCACGGACTCGAGACCGTCTACAAACGAATCCTCCATTGGTCGCTTGAACACCGCTGGACCGTGCTCGGCATCGGTCTCGCCACGATCGTTGTCGGCGTCATGCTCGCCCGCGGCATCCCGTTCGACTTCCAAGCAAAGGCCGACCGCTCGGAGTTCTTAGCGACCATCGACCTGCCCTACGGCACCGGAATTGCCGACACGAAAGCCGTTGCCGCCCGCATCACCAAGACGCTTCAAGCGACAGAACACGTCAAGACCGTGTTCGCGACCGTCGGCGGTGGCGCTCAGCCGCGCATCAACCGCATCAATCTCTACGTCGGCCTAACGTCGAAGCGCGACCGTTCGTACGCCCAAAACCAGTTCGTCGTCATGCAACACGTGCGCACGCTTTTAGCCAAAACCGTGCCTGAAGCTAAGCACATCGAGGCGACGGAAGTCCCCTGGATCGGCGGCAACTCCAGCTTCAACACAGCGATCACCTATTCGCTACAGGGCCGCTCGCTCGACACGCTGCGGGAAAACGCCGACGCC
>JANLXP010000806.1:0-4134 GCA_031365165.1 Alphaproteobacteria bacterium | reverse complement strand
AGCGCGGGCTTCCAGCCCGCACTTTCGAACGTGACGTTGCGGCAAGTGAAAAGAAAGGAAGGGCGGGCTGGAAGCCCGCGCTCCCGGGTTTTGTTACGCCCGCGCCGGCAGGAACCGTGGCATACGCAGCAGCGCCGCCGTAATCAGCGCGACGATGACGCCGACCGGGAAAATCTCCAGAAACGTGATCCCCATCCGGTAGGGCATGTTCGTGTTGTAGGACGCCATCATCGCGTTCATCTCGGCGACGAGCTTGTCCAGGGCCGCACCCGAGAGCCCCTTGGCCTTCTCGCCCGCGATGTAGTGGTCCATGTAGGCCTTCATGTACGAGCCGTCGGTCGCGGCCATATAAACCTCCCACCCAGCGACATAGATGATGCCCGCGACCACCGCGATCGCGAGCCCCATCAGCAACGCCGGCACGAACTTGATCACGCCGCCGAGGTCGCGGTCGCGATACCGCTTTACCCCGAAGAAGATCATCGAGAGCGCGACGATCATGGTGAGGTAGCCGGTGAAGAGCGAGTTATCGTTCATCTCCGGATGGCCGCTGGCGGCGACGATGATGGCGATCATGACGCCGATGACGATCAGCCCGGCCATCGTGCCGTAGAGAAAGATAATGTTGATCATGGGATGCGAATGCCCCTCTTGTAGGACGTTGACGAGGCCCAACGACCTACCCGTCAACGCCGCGCAAATGTATCGCCCGAAAGGGTGATTGGCCCGAGATCCGCCGGTTGGGGGACGAGTTATCCCTTGTCGACGCCGCCCGGCTCCCAGAGCTGGATCGGGTTGCCTTCAGGGTCGACCACCTTGCCGAACCGCCCGTTCGGATAGGTCTCGGGGTCGACCTCGACCGCGATGCCGCGCGCCTTCAACTGCGCCGCCATCTTGTCCAGGCTCGACACCCGGAAATTGAGCATCCACATCTGCTCAGGTCTGCCGAAATAGGTCGTGTCTTGCTTGAACGGCGCGAACACCGTGGTCCCCGCCTCGGTCCGCCAAGCCTTCCCGCCGTAGTCCTTCGGCACGCTGTTCACACCCAGGTTTTCCTCATACCACTTGGCAAGTGCCGTCGGGTCTTTCGCCCGAAAGAAGAATCCGCCAATCCCGGTTACGCGCTCCATCTGCTGATCTCCTTGCGGTGTTGTGCCCATGACAGCGATCGACGCCCCCGCACCAGCAAGGGCAAGCACGTCGCGACGGTTCAGATCTTCGGGAAGCATGGGCGTCTCTCTGGCGTTGTGTAGCGCTTGACCGGGGTGTCCGCCATCGCCCGAAAGGGTGATTTCCGAGATTTCCTAGGGGATCAGCCGCAGCTCCCGCGCCTTCCGGATCGCCTGCGTGCGCCGCTGCACCTCAAGCTTCAAGAACAGGTTCGCGACATGCGTCTTGACGGTATTGGGTGAGATGTCGAGTTCACGCGCGATCTCCTTATTTGCGCTGCCGGCGGCGAGCAGCTCCAGCACCCGCACCTCGCGCTCGGTCAGCCCCAGCGCCTTAAGCCCCGCCTCGTTGCGCTCAAAGGGCCCCGCGATCGTCTTCGGTGTCAGCCTGACGCCCGCCCAAATCCCCAGCCCCGTAAACCCGAGCGCGATCAGCCCGATGTAGATCTCCGGCGCAAACACGCGTGCGATGTATTGGTACTGCAGCCACTGCAGCACGAACGCGCCCGCGCCAAGCACAAGCCCGTAGATCGCAACCGATTTCACCATGTCGCGCGTCATCGCGAGAACGCTAGCACCAGCCCCCAACGCGGGCTAGTCCGCGCAAGTCACGCAGCCTTCGCGACCAGTTGCATCAACCGCGCGGCTTCCTTCGGCTTCGTGCGCGCGCGCATGTCGAGCACGCTGGCGACCGCAGAATGGCGGCCAGCGCGCAGGCTCGCGTCGATCCACGTCTGCACGAACACATCACGCTGCGCATGGCTGCCGCCGACAAGATGCAGCCGCCGCAACACCTGCCCGATCGCCTCGGCCGCGTCCGCAAACCGGCCCTCGGCATAAGCGATGAGACCCTCCGCGCACGGGATCGCCACCGACTCCCAAACGCCGGTCACGTCTTGCGCACCGTGCCGCTTCATCGAAGCCAGAAACTCCTGCGCCTGCCGCGCACGTCCGCCGCGCGCCAGCGCATAGATGAAGTGCAAGTCGTTGAACGGCAGAATGTGCTCGTGCCAACGCTCGATCACCTTCTTGACGATCGGTTCGAAGCGCGCACCGACATTCGCGCCGCGCATCTCCAGCCGCCAAAGCGCGGAGATCGCACCAATCTGCTCCTGCGCGAATTCGCGCCACTCGCCCCACAAATGCTTGTCGAAAATCTCAAGCGCGCGGCCGTGCTCCTCGCGGTCGATGTGGAACAGCGCCAAATGCCAATAATTGTGCTCGCGCACGAATATGCTGCGATCGGCCCAACCGGGTGCGCGCTTCGTCAAGAACGCAATTCCGTCGTCGGCCTTCCCGCGCGTCTCCATCACATGCGCGATCGCATGATGCGCCCACGGATCCTGCGCATCGATCTCAAGCGCCCGGTACGCCGCTTCCTCCGCGACGCCGATCGCATTGTTCTGCTCATGCGCGAAGGCAAGCATGCTCCACGCGCTGGCCGTATTGGGATGCGCCGGCACGATCGCCTTCGCAACCTCCAACATCGCCGCCGCATCGCCCTGATTGAACGCGAGGTACTGCGCCCATTTCGCAGCAACAATATCGGCCGGGTTCTGCGCCACGATGGTCTTCATCCGCTTCAGCGCGCCTGGCACATTCCCGCGCCACCAATCGTTGATCGCCGAAACGAAAGCCTGCTCGCGCGCCGTCGCATAGGGCGCCACCTTCCGCGCGCGCCGAAGATATCCGCGCGCCGTCTTGAACCCAGGCGCCGCTTCCAGCGCCATATGCACCGCAGCTGCGTGCGCGTTGACGAGCGCGCAGTCCGCATCCGCGTCCGCCGCGGTGAAGATCGACCGCACGCGCGGCCCGTAGCCGATCCAATCGCACGCGAACACGTTGTAGGCGGCAACCGTCTCTGCCTTCGCCGTCGTCAATTCCAAGTCGTGAAGATCTTTGGCCATGGCTCGCACTCGTGATGTCGCGGTCCAAGGGTCGCCCCCAAAGCCCGCAAAAGGAAGGTATGGTGTCGATAGACGGCGCGTTCAGTTCAAAACGCTGGGCCAGTTCTTTTCCCCCTTGGCGATGAAGCCGGGGATATCCTTCTCCCACTTCGCCTGCACCGAACCGTCGTAATTCAGATAGAGCTTCCCGTTCACGACCTTCCAAAACTGCGGATCGCCGGACGCGGTGTAGCCTTGGCTCACCGCCCACGCGCAGTAGCCGCCGTACTGCGGCGCGTACGCCACCGGGTTCGCGCGGAACGCATCGAGATTTTCCTTGGACGCAAAGCGCCACGTCGCGCCTTTGAACTCCGTGGAGAACTGTGCGTTGCCGGGCATCGGACGCCCCGCCTTGAAATAGGCGACCGCGTCATAGCCACCGACCGCGAGTGATGAGAACGTACCGGTATAGACGTCGGCATCGCGGGCCAATGCGGCCGGCGCCGCGAACAAGGCTACGGTAAGCGCAAACGCCCCGAAGAGGTTCGAAAGGACGGACTTCATGAGGGTTATCTCCTGGATTTCTGGGTCTCTGCAGGGTTGTTCGTTCGGTTAAGGACAAAAGTTTCGCCGTCACAGACACGTGATGACGCGCAACGTTTCCGGGGTTCGAACGAACTGAGAGGTATGAGGACGATCGCTCTCAGGTCCGGACCTTCCATTGACGGGACGCGCGCGTTCGTGATGATCGCGCCGGTCATCGAGGGACTCTGGGCGCTCGTGCAGCAAGACGACGAGACGAGCGAAACGGCATCCGTGCGCTGGCAGCGCCTGATGGTGGCCGCGCAAGCCGGCGACCAGCGCGCCTACAGCGGCTTCCTCAAAGAAGCGGCGGTGTTCGTCCGCGTGATCGCCAGGCGCTATCACCGCGACGCAGGTTTGGTCGAAGACGTGGTGCAAGAAACTTTGCTCAGCCTCCATCGCATCCGCCAAACCTACGAACCGGGCCGCCCGGTTGAGCCCTGGGTCGCAGCCGTCGCCAAAGCCCGCGCGATCGACGCCTTGCGCGCCCGCACGCG
>JANLXP010000803.1:0-1558 GCA_031365165.1 Alphaproteobacteria bacterium | reverse complement strand
GGCTTGCCGTCCCGCTTCCAAAGCCGCGAGAAGATGCCGACAATCTTTGTATTGCGCTGAGCAGCGAGAAGCGCCGCCGCAAATCGGAACGCATCTTTGTCGAACGCCGGATCCATCCGCCGACGCAAATCGATGTAGCGTTCCGTCATCGCCCCCGCGAGATCGACACTCACCTCGCGCCGCGCATCTTCGGTCAGCGAAATCAAATCGTACGCCGGCGACCCGGCAAGCGCGTCTTGGAAGTCGAGCAACCCAGCCCGCGCCACACCCTGACGATCGCCCAGCCACATCAAGTTCTCGGCATGATAGTCGCGCAAGACCACGACGGGTGTCGCCGTGCGCAACTGCGCAAGCGCCTTCCGCCACGCCGCAACGAATTCGTCACGCGCCGCGTCGCCAATCGGCTTGCCGGCGGCCGCCGGATAAAACCACTCCGGCAGCAGCAGCACTTCGGCTTCCATAGCAACGGGATCATAGCCCAACAGATGAACCGCGCCCGCGCCGGGCACCGCAAGCGTCTTCGGTGCCGCGACCCGATGAAAATCCGCAAGCGCATCGATCGCCGCTTCGTAGAAGGGCTGCTCCGGCTTGCCGCCCGCAATAAGATCGGCAAAACGTCCGTCGCCGAAATCTTCGATCAGCAAGAACCCGGCATCGTAGTCGTGCGCCAAAATCTCAGGCGCGCTCAAACCTTGGGCCCGCAAGAACGCACTCAACGCTGCAAATGGCCGGCAATCGGGCCCCGCAAGCCGCGCCATCGCGTTGTAACCAAGCTTGCGCCGTTCCGCGTCGCTCGCATCCGGTGGGCACGCAGACGTCTCCGCCCCGCGCGGCTGATCCATCAACATCGCCGTATGCCCTCGCCGCGCCAGCCGCACATACCGCCGCGTCGAGGCATCGCCGGTTAGCGGATGCAACTCCGCCCCGGTCCACCCGGCGGTCTTGATGAACGCATGCATTTGTTCCGGCCGGGACATTATTCGGCCCCCGGCAAGCGCAACGTCTTCACCCGCACCGACCATGAGCCCCGGCCGACGAGCTTCATCAGCCGCGTCTCGCCATCGACCGCTTCGAATATGATATCGAGCCGATCACCCGGCAGCTGCGCCCCCATCCGATCCGGCCATTCGACGACCAGCACGCCGCGTTCCAACGCTTCGTCGAGTCCCAGTTCGCGCAATTCGCTCTCCGCCTTCACGCGGTAGAGATCGACATGCGCGATCGTAAAGTTCTGCGTCTCGTAGGTTTGAACCAAAGTGAAGGTCGGGCTCGGCACCTCTTCACGCGCCAGGAACGTCCGAACGATCGCGCGCGCCAGCACAGACTTTCCGGCACCGAGCGGCCCGGAGAGCGTGACCGTATCGCCGGCCGCCAGATGCAGCGCGATCTCGCGGCCGAGCGCCACCGTGTCGGCCTCGGTTTGGAGATCGAATGAACGGTAGAAACTGTCGATACCGGAGGATGCAGGGCTGACGCGCATGAGGCCCTTCTACCCGTGGCTCTGGGTCAACTCAATGCCACCGCGCACGATCTGAAAACGCCCGATTTGCGCGGTTGC
>JANLXP010000791.1:0-1045 GCA_031365165.1 Alphaproteobacteria bacterium | reverse complement strand
GTTCTTGACGGACGCGGCCGGGTTCACGCGGTTGAGCGGCACCGGGAACATCGCGCTGAAGGTGGCGGCGGCGGGTGGATCGCAGCGCGCGCTTATGAAGGCGCTCGACGGGACGATGCAGATCAAGTTCGAAGATGGGGCGATCAAAGGCGTGAACTTGGCCGAGATCGCGCGCACGATTCAGTCGGCGCTAACGGGCACGGCCGTCGGCGTTGGTGCGAAGACGGATTTCGCGGAGCTTTCCGGCTCGTTCGTGATCAAAGATGGCGTGGCGGCGAACAAGGATTTGAAGCTGCTCAATCCGTTCGTACGGTTGAGCGGCACGGGGCTCGTCGATATCGGCAACCAGACGCTCGACTATCGGGTGGAGCCTAAGGCGGTTCGTTCGGCAGAGGGGCAAGGCGGTCAGGGCGATCTTGGCGGGATCGGCATTCCGTTCCGCATCAAAGGGCCATGGAGCCATCTCTCGTATGCGCCTGATCTCAGCGGCGTGTTGAATTCGACGGTCGATTCGATCCTGAAAGGCGGCGATCCTCTGGAAAGCCTGAAGGAGAACAGCGGGCTCGGTGATTTGTTTGGGGCTAAGAAAAAGCAGGCGCCTAGCGAACAAACACCGAAACCCGACCCGAAAAAGAAAAAAGACCCCTTCGATCCGTTGAAAGGGTTATTCGGTCAGTAGTGGTCCAGATCGGAATCAAAACACGCGTCATGTCATGACTGCCTCCGCAATCATCTGGATGCCGCTTGAACCCGGCCAATTGAAGGTCATGCGCATTGGGTCGGCAATCACGGCCCTGATCGCGTTCGCCGTTGCCCTTGGTCTCGACATCGCTCTGCTGCGGGAGGCGAACACACAGTTGGGAACGGTCAGCGTGCCGGTCGCACTGCTGCTGCTCTACTATGTTGTCGTTTCACCGGCGCGGCGGTTCCGACGCTGGGGTTATGCGAAAACGGACGATGAGCTGCATGTCGCTCATGGCGTTTTTGTCCGCATGGAGACGTCGGTCGCGTTTCATCGCGTTCAGCACATCGATGTCGCGCAGGG
>JANLXP010000784.1:0-12746 GCA_031365165.1 Alphaproteobacteria bacterium | reverse complement strand
GTGCGGGCGGTGAACATCTCGGCCACGATCTCTTCCAGCGTCGCGGCGGGCGACTCGATCGCCCCGGTCAGGGGGTAGCAGCCCAACGTGCGAAAGCGCACGAGCCGGTCTTCGACCTTCTCGCCGGGCAACAACTTCATGCGTTCGTCGTCGCGCATGATCAGCGCGCCGTCGCGTTCTACAATCGGCCGTTCCGCTGCGAAGTAGAGCGGCACGATCGGAATGTTTTCGGCCAGGATGTATTCCCAGATGTCGAGTTCGGTCCAATTCGACAGCGGGAAGACGCGGATGGATTCGCCCTTCTTAATCCGTGCGTTGAACAGGTTCCAAAGCTCAGGCCGCTGGTTCTTCGGGTCCCAGCCGTGGCTTGCGGTTCGGAAGGAAAAGATGCGCTCCTTCGCGCGGCTCTTTTCTTCGTCGCGCCGCGCGCCGCCGAAGGCCGCGTCGAAGCCGTATTTGTCGAGCGCCTGCTTCAGCCCCTCGGTCTTCATCACCTGCGTGTGCACGGACGAACCGGAGTCGAACGGATTGACGCCCGCACGCACGCCGTCTTCGTTGATGTGGACGAGGAGCTTTAGCCCTAAGCGCTTTGCCGTCGCGTCGCGGAACGAGATCATCTCGCGGAACTTCCACGTCGTGTCGACGTGGAGCAGCGGGAACGGCGGCTTCGCCGGATAGAACGCCTTCATCGCCAGGTGCAACATGACCGACGAGTCTTTGCCGATCGAATAGAGCATCACCGGGTTTTCGAACTCGGCCGCGACCTCGCGCATGATGAAGATGCTCTCGGCCTCCAGCCGCTTCAGATGCGGACTGCGGGTGCGCGTGATGGGGCTAGGCGCGGCCAAGCGGAGAATCCTCGAATACTGGGGTAAAAATGGTGCGCATCCCCTATTTGTGCAACTGCGCGGTGTCAATCGGCCATCACACGGGCATCCGTGTGAAACCTTACGGCTTCACCAAGCCGAGTTCGATCTCCAGCGCTGCACAAAGCATTTGCCCGAGCGCGATGTGCATTTCCTGCACGCGCGCCGTCACAGCCGAGGGGACGATCAGCGCGTGGTCGGCGACGCGTGCCGCTTCGCCGCCACCGCTTCCGGAGAAGGCGACGGTCACGAGACCCGCCGCGCGCGCTGTCGCGAGCGCTTTGATGATGTTCGGGCTCTTGCCGGAGGTGGTGATGCCGATTGCTACGTCGCCTGGGCGCCCCAAAGCTTCGATCTGACGCGCAAAGATGTGCTCGAAGCCGAGGTCGTTGCCGGCGGCGGTTAGCGCCGACGTATCCGTGGTTAGCGCCAGCGCCGCCATCGCAACGCGGTCGGTCCTGTAGCGAATGGTGAACTCAGTCGCGAGATGCTGCGCGTCCGCGGCGCTGCCGCCGTTGCCGAAGAACAGCAGCTTGCCATTTGCTTTGAGCGACGCGGCGCATGCCGCCACGACGCGCGCAAACGGTTCGCGCAAAGCGGCCTTGGTCGCTTCTGCCACCGCGATGTGTTCGGCCCATTCGGAATCGAAAACTGTCATGGGGCTTCGGGGGTTGCCGCGGCGCGGCCAACGCTGTGGTACTCGATGCCAGCATCCGACATCTCGCGCAGGGTGTAGATGTTGCGCAAATCGACGAGCAAGGGGCGTTTGAGTTTCGCTTTGATCTGCTTCAGGTCGAGCGCGCGGAACTCGTTCCATTCGGTGAGGATCACGACGCCGTCGGCGCCTGTCATCGCGTCATAGGCGTCTTCGGTCCACGCGACGCCGGATAGGAGTTTGCCCGCTTCCTTCATTCCCTCGGGATCGAAGGCGCGGATCGTGGCGCCCGCCGCTTGCAAAGCCGGGATGATATCCAGCGAAGGGCTGTCGCGCATATCGTCGGTGTTCGGTTTGAACGTCACGCCGAGAACCGCGACCGTTTTGCCCTTCACGCCGCCGAACGCAGTCGCGATCTTGTCGGCCATGCGCTTTTTGCGTTTGGCGTTGACGTCGACGACCGCTTCGACGATGCGTGTCGGCGCGCCGCATTCGTCCGCCTGCCGCACAAGTGCCAGTGTGTCCTTCGGGAAGCAAGAGCCGCCGTAGCCCGGCCCCGCGTTCAGGAACTTCGAGCCGATGCGTCCGTCGAGACCGATGCCGCGCGCGACGTCTTGGATATCGGCATTCGATTTCTCGCAAATGTCGGCGATCTCGTTGATGAAGGTGATCTTCATCGCGAGGAATGCGTTCGACGCGTATTTGATGAGTTCCGAGGACTCGCGCGTGGTGAACACGAATGGTGTCTTGTCGTTCAGGAACAGTGGACGGTAAAGGGCGCGTATGACGTTGCGGGCGCGTTCGCTCTCAGTTCCGACAACAATGCGATCGGGGCGCTGGAAGTCTTCGATGGCCGAGCCTTCGCGCAGGAACTCCGGGTTCGAGGCGACGTCGAAGTCGGCGTTGGGGCGGCGTTCGCGGATGATGTCCGCGACCTTCTTGCTGGTGCCGACAGGGACCGTCGATTTGGTGATGACGACGGCGTAGTTCTTGAGGCCGTCGGCGATTTCGGCTGCCGCGTCGTAGACGTAACTCAAATCGGCGAAGCCATCGCCGCGCCGGCTGGGTGTGCCGACCGCGATGAAGACGGCTTCTGCGTCCGGCACGGCTGCAGCGAGATCGGTCGTAAAGGCGAGGCGGCCTGCCTTCACGTTGTCGGCGACGAGCGCATCGAGGCCGGGTTCGAAGATCGGCATCTCGCCGCGCTTCAGGCGAGCGATCTTGCCGGCGTCTTTGTCGACGCAGACGACGTGATGGCCGAAGTTCGAGAAGCAGGCACCCGAAACGAGTCCGACATAGCCGGTGCCGATCATCGCAACGCGCATTTCAAAGTCCTTGGGCGTGCCTGCGTCGTTAGTACTGCAGGTCTTTCAAGATTGCTTTCAACGGGCCTGCGGTGTCCGGGTGGCTCAATCCGACAGCGATGTTCGCGTGCAGGAAGCCCACCTTGTCACCGCAATCATAGCGCTGTCCGGCGTAGCGGAAGCCATGGAATGGCATGCGACCTATAAGCTGTGCCAAGGCGTCCGTCAGCTGAATCTCATCGCCCGCGCCGCGTTCGTGGCGCTCGAGTTCGGTGAAGACTTCCGGCTGAAGGATGTAGCGGCCGATGACGGAAAGGCGCGACGGTGCTTCGGCGGGCAACGGCTTCTCGACGATGCCGCGCGCTTCGATCAGTCCGTTCTTTTCGGAGACGGGATCAATGATGCCGTAGCGCTTGGTTTCTTCCAGAGGCACTTCGCGGACAGCGATGACGCAGCCGCCGACCTGGCGATAGGCGCCCATCATACGGGTGAGACAGCCGGGCTGATCGACCAAGAGCTCGTCGGGCAGCAGCACCGCGAACGGCTCGTCGCCGACGAAGTGGCGGGCGCACCAGACGGCGTGGCCTAAGCCCAGGGGGTTTTGTTGGCGGGTGAAGCTCACCGAACCGCTGGGTGGCAGCGCTTCGAGCAGGCTGCGCAGCTCATCCGTTTTCTCCCGGGAGGAGAGCAGCGCCTCAAGCTCGTAGGCATGATCGAAGTGGTCTTCGATGATGTGCTTGCCGCGGCCGGTGACGAAGATGAACTGCTCGATCCCCGCGGCCTTGGCCTCTTCGACGGCGTACTGGATGACCGGCTTGTCGACGACGGGCAGCATCTCTTTCGGCACTGCTTTCGTGGCGGGCAGAAAGCGCGTGCCCATGCCGGCGACCGGGAACACCGCTTTTCGAACCGGTCTGATCTCTTTTGTCGTCATCGAGCGGGGACCCTAAACATCTCGCGAACATCGCATGCGTCGCGACTAGATTTTGTGGCACACACCTAGCAACCGCCGCGGTGCAATACCATCGGCAGTATGGACTGTGCCCGAATCACTATATCCTGGCGGTTATGCTGCGGGTGGCGCTAGTCCTTGTAAGTCTTATGGTTTCCGGCGTCGCCGCTCAAGCGGGTGGCCTTACGGACGCCGACGCCGGTATCGCGCGCTTGACGGCGGGCGATCCAGAGGCCGCCGTCGCGTTGTTCACGCGCGCGATCCAGAGCAAAGAGCTCAGCCCCGAAAGTCTTGCGCTCACCTACTATCACCGCGGGATGGCGTTCTATCGCGAGGGACAAGCGGGGCGCGCAATTCTCGATTATGCGACCGCGTTGTGGAACGAGGATCTGCCGCGCGAGTTTCGTCCGCGCACGCTGAACAATCGCGGCCTGGCGTTCGAGGCGATCAGCGATTTCGAATCCGCGCTCACCGACTATAGCCTCGCCATCAAGATGAACCCGAATTACGCGGAAGCGTTCGCCAATCGCGGCAACGTGCACCGGCGGTTCAATCGTTTCGATCTTGCGATCATCGATTACGACAGCGCGCTCCGGAACGGACATCCGCATCCACAGTTCGTGTTCGCGTGGCAGGGCATGGCGTTGGAAGCCCAAGGCAAACGGCGCGAAGCTATGGATGCGTTTCGCCGTGCGCTTGCGATCGATCCGAACTTTGCGCTGGCGAAGTCGCGCCTCGATAAGCTTCAAGATACCCAGCAGATGAGCAATGTGCTGCAGCGGCGCAAAGTGGCGAAAGGCCCCGTGTTGCCGTTCGTGCTGTCAGCGTCGCCCGGCGTTTCGCCGGTTGCGGCTGCGGAAGGCAATGTGCAGCTGACGCCGTGGACACCGCCGCCACCGTCGACCGATCTCGCGCTGCAAACACCGGCGGTCCAGCCCGCGACCCCTGTGCGCAACCCTGTGTCGCTCAGGCCGGCGTACGACGATCAGCCGAAGCAGGCAGCGCCCACCACGCCAATTGTATCGTCCGCTGCCGTGTCGCCCGCTGGTGTGTCGGCGGCTCCGCCGGCAAAGCAGTTGGCGGCGGCTCCGGTTCAACCGGCGCCGCAACGGAACAAGCCGCGGATCGTGACGATTGCGCCGCAGCGTGAAGTATCGTCGGTTCCGGCGACGGCAACGGGCGAAGGTGGCAGCGATGTTGCGTTCGCGATCCAGCTCGGTTCGTTCAAGTCGCGCGATACGGCGGAAGCTGGATGGACCAAAGCGCTGAAGGTTGCCGGTGAATTGCTCAACGGGCTCAGCCACGTCGTTGAAACGGTTCCGGCCTCCGACGGTGTCGTCTACCGGCTGTTCGCGGAGGCATTGCCTGACCGGCAGGCCGCGCTCGGGCTTTGCCGGACGCTACGGGACAAAGGTACGACCTGCATCGTCGTGCGCCGCTAACGCCTCGCGGCGTTGAGCCCCCTCTCCAAATCTGTTAGGCGACCTTGAGCTTTTCGCTTTCCAAGGATCGCATCGCCATGACCGACGCCGGGATCACCGCCTTTGGAGCTTATCTGCCGCGCCTCAGGCTGCAGCGAAAAGCGATGGCAACCGCGAATGCCTGGTTCAACCCCGCGATCATGGGGCAGGGCAAGGGCGAGCGCACCATGGCGAACTGGGATGAGGACGCCGTCACGATGGCTGTCGAAGCCGCGCGCGACGCGTTGCCGAGCGGCGATCCGTTCGTGGCGCGCCGGCATATCGAGGCGCTCTATTTCGCCTCGACGACGATGCCGTTTGCGGACCGGCAGAACGCGGGAATTGTGTCGGCGGCGTTGAGCTTGCCGGAAGACATTCATACTGCTGACGTCACGGGTTCACAGCGTGCGGGTGTGTCGGCGCTCATCGCAGCGCTGGAGAAGGTGAAGTCGGGTGGCGCGAAAGCAGCGATCGTTGCGTCGAGCGACCGGCGGAAGACGCGGGCCGGGTCGGTGCAGGAGTTTCAGTTTGGCGACGGCGCTGCGGCGCTGGTGGTCGGCACGGATCGCATAGCGGCGAAATACTTGGGCAGTCACTCGCTCTCGCTCGATTTCGTCGATCACTTCCGCGGCGAGTCCGAGGAGTACGACTACAATTGGGAAGAGCGGTGGATCCGCGACGAGGGCTACTCGAAGATCGTGCCGCGCGCGGTGAAGGGTGCGCTCGAGAAGGCCGGAGTCGCTGCGGCTTCGATCGATCACTTCATACTGCCGTGCCAATTCGCGAAGCTCGACCAGCAGCTGGCTGCCAAATGCGGAATCGATGCGGCAAAAGTGCGCGACAACCTGGCGGCCACCGTCGGCGAATGCGGGACTGCGCACGCGCTTGTCATGTTCGCGCACGCGCTGGAGGAGGCAAAACCCGGGCAGAAGATTCTGCTCGCGGCGTTCGGGCAGGGTTGCGATGCGGCCATCTTCGAGGTGACGGAGGCGATCGACCGTGCGCGGCCGCACAAGGGCGTGAAGGGTTGGCTTGCGCGGCGCAAGGAAGAGACGAACTACGTGAAGTGGCTCGCCTTCAACGGCCTCGTCGAAATGGAAAAGGGGATGCGGGCGGAGAAGGACAACAAGACTGCGCTGACCGTCACCTATCGCAAGCGCGACATGCTGTTCGGGCTCGTCGGCGGCAAATGCGAGAAGTGCGGCACCGCGCAGTTTCCGCGTACGCGCATCTGCGTCAATCCGAACTGCCGCGCGGTCGACCAACAGAAACCGTTCTCGTTTGCGGAGTTGAAGGGGAAGATCTTGTCGTGGTCGGCGGATTATCTGACCTACAGCCAAGACCCGCCGTCGCATTACGGCATGGTGACGTTCGAGGAGGGTGGACGGTTCTTGTCCGACATCACCGACGTCGATATCGGCACGATCGATACGGGCAGCGCCATGCGCATGGTGTTCCGCATCAAGGACTTCGACGATAAGCGCGGGTTCCGGCGGTATTTCTGGAAGGCGGCGCCGGTTTATTGACCCAAGTTTTGACAGCGCCAAAAGCGCGTCGTTAGATGCATTCATCAAGGTATTCGGAGAAACGTCATGGCCACCGGCATCAAAGACAAAGTCGCCATTCTCGGTATGGGCTGCTCGAAGTTCGGGGAGCGCTGGGACATGGGTGCGGAAGAGTTGATGGTCGAGGCCTATATCGAGGCGCTCACCGATGCGGGCATCGAGACGAACCAAATCCAGGCCGGGTGGTTCTCAACCCACATCGACGAGATCGGTGTCGGCAAGGGCGGGACGCCAATGTCGGTCGCGCTGCGGCTTCCGAACGTTGCGGTGACGCGGGTCGAGAATTTCTGCGCCGGCGGTTCGGAAGCGTTTCGTGGCGCCGTCTATGCGGTAGCGTCGGGCGCCTATGACATCGCGGTCGCGCTTGGGGTGGAGAAGCTGAAGGACACAGGTTACGGAGGCTTGCCGACCGGTCAGCCGGGTACGTTGTTGCCGCAGTGGGGTGCGAACGGATCGGCGCCCGGGAACTTTGCGCAACTTGCCTCGGCCTATCGCGCGAAGCATGGCGTTTCGAAGCAGGATTTGAAGCGCGCGATCGCACATGTTTCGGTGAAGAGCCACGAGAACGGCGCCAAGAACCCGAAGGCGCATTTGCAGAAGCCGATCACGGAAGAGATGGCGTTGAACGCGCCGATGATCGCCGAGCCGCTTGGCCTTTTCGACTGCTGCGGCGTGTCGGACGGTGCGGCATGCGCGATCGTGACGACCCCGGAGATCGCGCGCTCGATGGGCAAGAAGAACATCGTCACGGTCAAAGCGATGCAGCTTGCGCTCTCGAACGGCCTGGAGAGCATGCACAATTCGTGGGACGGCAGCTACTTCCACACCGCGCGCATCGCTTCGAAGAAGGCGTATGAGGAAGCGGGCATCCGCAAGCCGCGCGACGAAGTGTCGATGATGGAAGTGCATGACTGCTTCTCGATCACCGAGCTTGTGACGATGGAAGACCTGTTCATCTCGGAAGAGGGTCGCGCCGTCCATGACGTGATGGACGGCTTCTACGACGCGTCGGGCAAGGTGCCGTGCCAGATCGACGGCGGCTTGAAGTGCTTCGGCCATCCGATCGGGGCGAGCGGTTTGCGCATGCTCTATGAGATGTATTTGCAGCTTCAGGGCCGGGCGGGTGCGCGGCAGTTGAAGGACCCGAAGATCGGTTTGACGCACAATCTGGGCGGTGCGCCGTCGATGAATGTGTGCTCGGTCGCGATCATCGGCGCGCACGGCGCGTGAGGGGTTAGTCTGATAGGGCCAGGAGCGCGGCGCGAACGACGTTTTCGATCGAACGCTTCAAATTCAAGGTGCGGCTTTCACCAACGCCATCGTAAGACGGTTGGTGGGCATCGATGAGAGCGACGAATTTCGAGCCGAGACGGTACTTTATGTAGTCGACGCTAGGTTGAACTGAGTCGACGTAGAACTCGTAACGCTTCAAGAGCGCTGCGGGGTCGTCATCGGCGCGCCGGCGCAACCCGGCACGGTGCAGCATTTCCTGCTTGCTGATGCTCAGATGCAGGACTCGCCAAACCGGAATCTCGGTGTGGTCGAGCACATCGATCAGGTGCTCTGCAGCCCTCACCGTCCTTGGATATCCGTCGAGGATGATCGGTCCCGGACTTCCGTGGGCCGTGCGAATCCGGGCTTCGATCAGTTCTTGTGTCCAGCGATTGGGTACAAGCAAGCCGTGCAGTGTGCAGTACTCAAGCCAGTCTAGCGCCGTCGTCGATTCCCAACCCTGACGTCTCGCGCGGAGGGCAGAGCGTGTGGCGAACATTCGTTCAAGGCCAGGCCGATTGCGCTCGATCTTCGCCTTGAGGACTTCTGTCATGTCGGCTGTTGTGAAGATGGGCACCGTGTCCGAGATAGCATGGCGACAGCTCAGCGCCTCGACGAACGCGGTGTCGTTCACACGTTCGTAGATCTCGCGGAGGATTGCGCCCATCGCCAGCCATCGCTCGTTTGGGATCGAAAGTCTGGCGCAGAGCGCCTTGGCGATTTCGCCTTTGCCGCAACTTGACGGGCCGGTGATGATAATGGCTCGCGATGGTGGTGGGGCGTTCTTCTGGATCTCGCCATCGACCATCTCAGTTTCCTACTGCGAGTTCACGACGCTGGGGTTTTGGGTTTCAGGCTCAAGCCCCGCGTTTTCCGGCGGCGCGGGCAGGCTTGCTTGCGCCGCAAACGATTCAGCGCGGCGCGAGACGTTGTCGCGAATGTCGGCGAAGAACGGATTGATCTTCGACGGGAAAAGTTCGCGGTAGCGCGGGCCGGTCCAGAAGAAGATCGGGTCGGCCGTGACGTCGGTGAACAGCAAGCCATTCCAGCAGTCGGCCGAGGTCACGGCGCGGGTCGTCGTGACACCGCTGGTGGCGAAATCGGAAAGCTCGGCCGCGCCTAAGTTCATATCAGATGTGCCGGCGCGCCCGTCGACCGTCCAGGTAAGCGGGTTCACGCAGGCGAGGTCGCGGCCACGTGTCGGCTCGAAGCCGCCGCCGTCTTTCCAGACAAGCGCGTTCTGGCGCGGCATGTCTCCGCGCGCGTGTTGCGTCGTCGAATGCCAGATCACGAGGCAGCCGGTTTGATCGGGATTGTTGCAGAGCGGCGTTGCGGTCGAGATCAACTCGGCCGGGATCGCGACTTCAAGCAGGTAACCCGCGATGAGGCGCGTGCGTTCTTGCGGCTTCAGTTCCTCGATCAAGCGAAAGGCGTAGAGCGCGCCTTGGCCATAGCCTGCGATGACGAATGGGCGACCGTTGTTGCGCGTTGAGAGGAACATTGCGAACGCCGTTTTGACGTCGTCGTAAGCGAGCTCGCGGGCGCTGCGTCCATCTTCGGCGGCGGACATGAAGCTGTAGGGTCCCGCCTGCCGGTAGAGTGGCATGAAGACGTTCGCACCTTTCTCGAACGGCGCGACGTAGAGTGGGTCGATCACGCCGGTGAGGCGCTCGCGCACTGCGGCGTTCGTGATCGGCGCGTTCCAGTACTCGCCGGAGAAGTAGATCGTCGGGTAGATGAAGAAGACGTCGAAGGGCTTGTCCGCTTTCGCGCTGAGCAATGCCCATGAGGTTGGTTTCGCATAGTCGGGCGCGGTGGCTTGTGCGCCTTCGCCGAAGCCGTGGCTTGGATTCAGTGTGTAACGGATGAGGTTGTCGCGTGCGCCAAACGCCAGGGCGGCCGCGGCCGCGATCAGCCCCAGCACAGTCCCCATTACGAACAACCACGTGCGACGGCCGGCTGCCATTCCGCCCTCAACTTTGAACCGGCCAGCTACGTATCACGCGGCGCGAAGCGCGCGGCCTGCCCGCCACATTCATCGGTGGAACGTGCCGTGGGGGACACAGTTATTTTGGGGGACGGTGAGGGGAGTGTTGAAACCCTGAGTAATTCGGTTGGTCTATCGCAACTTTTGCGAGAGTCGTTTGGGTGAGATGGGTGCCGAGCGCGGGATCGTCGACCTGCAGGCCGTTCGTTCGAATCCGGCGACAGAGTTCGCGATTGAGCTCGTCGAGCGTGCCGTCGCGGCCGAGCAGGCCTTTCAAGCGCGCGTGTTCTTCGGCGTTCGAATTGGGACCTTGCTCGAGTTCGCGCGCGACGATGGCGAGCGCGTTCGCGGCGACGCGCGCGTGGAATGCGGTGCGGCCCTGCAGCTCCGGCATTGCGTGCTTCTCGATGAACTCGCGCACGGCAGTGACGAGTTCGAGACTTGAGGGTTGGTCCATCATGGTGGTGTCTGGTGGATGGGGATTGGTGTTTGGAAAGTCCATCACCCAATCCCAAACCACTATTCCCTTTTTCCGTACAATAGGTTCACAAGATCAATTTCAGTCTCTGAGGAGCGGCGCCCGATGGCGGCGCGTTCAACGCTGCGATCTGCGCCGTCGGCGAAGGCTTGATACATCGTCATGCACATGATGCCCCACTTCAGCGTGCCGAACATTTCCCAGAACTTCACGCGCTCGGCGGTCATGTTCTTGCCGCCGGCCTCGGCATAACCGGCGAGCAGATCGTCGACGTCGCCGAAGCCGCCGACGGTTTTGTGCGTCTCGCCGAAGCGCCAGGAGTTGACGCAGATCCAGCCGAGGTCTTCGGCTGGATCGCCGATGTGCGTCAGCTCCCAGTCGAGCACGGCGCGCACGCCGTCGGGGCCGATCATCAAATTGCCGTGGCGGAAGTCGCCGTGCACGAGCGTGAGCTCGGGTGTCGTGGGCAGGCGCTGCTCCAGCCACTTGAACGCGACTTCGAACACGGGGTGCGGGTAGTCGTAGGTGTCGTAGATCTTGCGGTATTGGTCGAACTGCGCGCGCGGGGGCACGACCGTGAGGTCGCTGACCTGCGCCTTATCGATGGCGTGAATGTTCGCGAGGATGCGGCCGCACTGACGGGCGAGTTTCGGGCGGGCTTCGGCGAACGCCGCATCGCGTAGGATCTTGCGCGCGATCGTTTCGCCTTCGACGCGGCCCATGATGTAGCCGGGGCCCAGATCGTCCGTGTCCTGAAGAACGTAAGGAACGGGCGGGACGGGGACGCCGGCTTTTTCGGCGAGGCGGATGACCTTCGCTTCGGTCGCGAGCGGAACGGCGGTCGCCGAACGCTGCACGGTTTTACCGTACGGCGCGCGGCGCAGGATCAACGGCGTTGTGCCGTTCGCGCCGGTGCCGTCGAACGACCAGGTCTCCTGGCTGGCGCCGCCGGAGAGGCGCTTCAGATCGGCGATCGCTGCGATGCCCGCAATGGCGCGGGTGATGGCTCGTTCAAGCGCGGGGGCGAAGTCGGGTTGGCTCATGTGTGCCAGAGTGGCGGTGGCTTGGCGGGCCGTCAATGCGGGGCGAGAATGAGCCACAAGCCCTGGGCGATCGAGATACCGCCGACGACGAGTACGATCACCTTTGTCCAGCGGCGGAAGTTCTCGTTCGACATCTTTTCGAGCACCGGCCCCGCCAAGGTCGTGCCGATAACGGCCGCCACTATTGCTGCGCCGTAGACGTCAAAGCCAAGCTTTGGGGCTTGCGAGAGAAGGACGCCGTAGTAGCCGACTTTGAGTGTGTGGCTGAGGGCCTGTGTCGCCGCTTTGGTCGCGACGACGGCGCGGCGGTCGAGCGCTGTGCGGACGAAGAACGTGTCGAGTAGCGGTCCCGCGACACCCGCGAGCAGTTGGAGACCCGCCACGATGAAGCCGCAGGCGACGGCATGCCAGGTCTTGGTGACGTCGAGTGTCCATTGTTGCGGTACTGCAAGAGCCGCGTAGGGGACCGCGCCCAGCATGATCAGCATCGTCGGCTTGCTGGGGACATAGGCGAACACCAGCGGCAGGAGGATCGCGGGCAGGGCGCCTAGCGTATAGAAGCCGATGATGCGCCAGTCGATCCATTGCCGCCACATGACCGCGCGCCAGCCGTTCGAGAAGAACTGCGTGATGCCATGCAGAACCATCGCCGCCTGCACGGCCAGAAACTGGCTCAGGATCAGCATCAGGATGAGCCCGCCGGCCATCCCGAAAATGCCCGAGATGATCGAGGTGACGATCACGACGGCGCCGATGGCGAAGGGAAGGGCGAGGGACACGGTGAGACTCGATTGGCAATCAATATGTGACGTTGGCGAGGCGCAGCGTCGAGACGTGATCAACGGAATCAACGTGTGACAAACGTTGCAGGGCGGCTGGTTAACCCGACTTGATCGTCTTAACCGCGTCGTCTTGCTCGAACAGGTAGAGAAGAACGCGCAGCGCCGCGCCGCGCGGCGTTTGCAGGTCGGCGTCGCGGGCGACGATGAGGCGAGCGTCGTCGCTGGCGGGTTGAACCAGGTCGCCGTGGACCTCTAGGTCGGCGAGGCGGAATCCGGGTAGGCCCGATTGGCGCTGGCCGAGGAGCTCGCCGGCGCCTCTGAGGCGCAGGTCTTCTTCCGCGATCTTGAAGCCATCTTCAGTGGTGCGCAGACAGTCGAGGCG
>JANLXP010000772.1:0-3012 GCA_031365165.1 Alphaproteobacteria bacterium | reverse complement strand
CGCACCCTGGGCTGCTACCCGCTGACCGGGGCGATCGAGTCGCGCGCCACGACTCTCGAAGAGATCGTGGCCGAGATGTTCACCGCGCGCACCTCCGAACGCCAGGGCCGCGTGATCGACCGCGACGAAAACGCATCGATGGAGAAGAAGAAGCGCGAGGGCTATTTCTGATGAGCCCGGACGAACTGCGCGCCTATCTCGCCAAGCAGCACGGCAAGTCTCTGCTCAGGTTCTTGACCTGCGGCTCGGTCGACGACGGCAAGTCCACGCTGATTGGCCGGCTCCTGCACGATACGAAGATGATCTTCGAAGATCAGCTGAAGGCGCTCGAGAAAGATTCCCGCAAGCACGGCACGACCGGCAACAACATCGACTTCGCGCTGCTGCTGGACGGCCTCGAAGCGGAGCGCGAGCAAGGCATCACGATCGACGTAGCCTACCGCTTCTTCGCGACGGAGAAGCGCAAGTTCATCGTCGCCGACACGCCAGGTCACGAACAATACACGCGCAACATGGCGACCGGCGCGTCGAACTCCGAACTCGCCATCATTCTGCTCGATGCGCGCAAGGGCGTGCTCACGCAAACGCGGCGCCACGCTTACATCTGCTCGCTCTTAGGCATCCGGCACGTCGTGCTGGCCGTCAACAAGCTCGACCTGAAAGACGCGGAAGCCAAAGAGGTGTTCGAGGCTTGGGATGAACAGTTCCGCGCCTTCGCGTCGAAGCTGGGCTTTGCGTCCATCGTGTCGATCCCGATGTCGGCGCTGCGCGGCGACAACGTGATAGCTCCGAGCGCGGTCTTCACTTGGTACAAAGGCCCGACACTGCTTTCGCATCTTGAGACGGTCGACATCGAGTCCGATCGCCTCGCGCGACCGTTTCGGATGCCGGTGCAGTGGGTGAACCGGCCGAACCTCGACTTCCGCGGCTTTGCAGGCACCATCGCCAGCGGCAAGATCCGCCAAGGCGATCCTGTCGTGGTCGCGAGTTCGGGGCGCTCGTCCATCGTGTCGCGCATCGTGACCATGGATGGCGACCTGACGGAAGCCGCCGCAGGCGACGCGGTGACCCTGACCCTGAAAGACGAAGTCGACATTTCGCGCGGCGACGTGTTGGCCCCGCCGAACGCGCGGCCGGAAGTGGCCGACCAATTCGCAGCACACCTACTCTGGATGGCGGAAGAAGAACTGCTGCCCGGCCGCCAATACCTGATCAAGATCGGGACGAAGACGGTGCCCGCATCGGTCACCGACCTGAAGCACAAGATCGACGTCAACAGCCTGGACTATCTGGCGGCCAAAACGCTGCAGCTGAACGAAGTCGGCTTCTGCAACTTCTCGACCTCCGCACCGTTCGCGTTCGACCCCTACGGCGAGAGCCGCGAAGGCGGCGGCTTCATCGTGATCGACCGCTTCACGAACGGCACCGTCGGCGCCGGCATGATCGCGTTCGGCCTGCGCCGCGCGACGAACGTGCATTTGCAAGCGATCGACGTGAACAAAGCGTCGCGCGCGTCAATCAAAGGCCAGAAACCTGCGATCCTCTGGTTCACCGGATTGTCGGGCTCCGGCAAATCGACGATCGCAAACATCGTCGAGCGCAAGCTGCACGACCTGCTGCATCACACCTACATGCTGGACGGCGACAACGTCCGCCACGGTTTGAACCGCGACTTGGGCTTCACGGACGCAGACCGCGTCGAGAACATCCGCCGCGTGGCCGAAGCCGCGAAGCTGTTCGTCGATGCAGGCACGATCGTGCTGGTCTCGTTTATTTCGCCCTTCCGTTCCGAGCGGCGAACGGCGCGCGGATTGGTCGAACCGGGCGAGTTCATGGAAGTCTTCATCGACACGCCCATCGAGGTCTGCATGACGCGCGATCCGAAGGGCCTCTACAAACGCGCGAAGGCCGGCGAAATCAAAAACTTCACCGGAATCGACTCGCCCTACGAGGTCCCCGAAGCGCCGGAAATCCACGTGCGTACCGTCGACATGACGCCGGAAGCCGCCGCCGACCAGATCGTCGCGCGGCTCCGCAGTACGGGTGTGATTCCTTAAGGTCCTAACCGGCCTGCGCGATGTAATCGCGCATCGCATAGCGTTCGAGGTCGGTGTCTTCGATCCGCCGCTTCACGACGTCGCCGATTGAGACGATCCCGATCAACCGCCCGCCTTCGACGACCGGCACATGGCGGAACCGCCCGACCGTCATCGTCTCCATCAGCGATTCCGAACTGTCGGTCAGCCGGCACGTCGCCACGTCGCGCGTCATGATCTCGTCGATGGAGCGCGTGAGCGAACTTGGACCACCCTTACAAATCGCGTGAACCACGTCGCGTTCCGAGACGATGCCGATCACCTCGCCGGCCGCGCCGGTCACGACCGCAGCGCCGATGTGCTTTGTCGACAGAACGTCGCACACCTGTTGCAGTGTCGCCGTCGGGCGCACGGTTTCGACCTTGGCCCCTTTGTGTTTCAGAATGGTGGCAACGGTCATAGCTCCTCCTTCGTCGTCAGAGCCGTCGGCTCGCCCGCGGAAAACGCCGCACAGCGCGCAACTGGAGCATTCGGCTCATGTGTATTAAGAGCATGCGCCGAATTCTTGTTTCCGGCAATGCCCCTACTTCGCACCGCACAAATGCGTGAGCGGAGTCACGCATCCTCTGTGTACGGTAGTCTGCACATGATGAACGCTCGAAACGTCACGTTGCCGGCAACACCACGTTATCGATCAACCGCACGGGCCCAAAACACACCGCAAGCGACACCAACGCGCCCGCTGCACCGACACGATCAAGCTCAGCCAGCGTCACGGGATCGGCGACACTCACATACTCCAGCGCCGCGCGCTTTTCGGCCCGAAGGATCGCAGTCATCCGCGCGCGCAAAACGCCCGCATCGCGCTCGCCCACGGCGTGTGCATCGCGCACAGCACTGAGCGCACGCCACAACACCGGCGCCGCCGCCCGATCCGCCGGCGTCAGCAACGCGTTGCGGCTGCTCATCGCAAGCC
>JANLXP010000762.1:0-9732 GCA_031365165.1 Alphaproteobacteria bacterium | reverse complement strand
CGGGTCGGCGTTTCGATCGGCGACACGGCTGAACGCCTGCGCGCAACCAAGTGCCGCATCGCGGTCATGCGCGGCGAAATGTCGATCCTCATGCCCCACGAAGTCGGCGAGTATATGTTCAACCTGCTCGGCCGTGCCGCCCCTATGATCGAAATTCCCCAAGCCCGCCATCACGTGATGCTGGATCAGCCACTCGCCTTCGTCGCCGCCCTCCGCGCGTTGCTCGCCGACTGGAATCACTCGATGCCTACCAGGCGGGTGTAGGACGGCACCGAAACGCCAAGAATCCGCGTCAAAAACGGCGGTTGCCCGTAGGATTTCGATTGCTATAGTCCGCCGCGATCCAAATCCTTAAGCGAATCCAAGGGGCTACCGCCATGGCGAGCACGCCGCAAACTTACAAGAAGGGCAGCCAAGACATCCGCGCCCAGCAAGAGACGTTCGGCACTTTCTGGTGGTTGACGAAACTGGGCCTTATCGTCGTCGCGATCACGCTGATCGTCCTCGCATATTTCTTCGGCTGACAGCCGCGCGGACATCGCGCGGAATCCCGAACAGCAACGAACGTAAGGTCTAGATGAAGGTCGGCATCCCGAAGGAACGGCGCGCGGGCGAAACTCGCGTCGCAGCGACCCCCGCAAGCGTCAAGAAGTTGAAAGCCTTAGGGCTCGATGTGGTCGTCGAAGCGGGCGCCGGCGGTGCGGCCTATTTCGCCGACCAAGATTACGCGGCTCAGGGCGCGATCGTGGGCAGCGCGGCAGACGCATTCAGCGCCGATCTCATCTTCAAGGTCACGCGTCCAGCAGACGACGAACTCGCGCAGATGAAGCCCGGCACGATCCTGGTCGCGATGTTGGCTCCCTACGCCGACAAGGCGTCGGTCGCGAAATACGCGAGCGCTGGCGTCGACACCTACGCGATGGAATTCATGCCGCGCATCTCGCGCGCGCAGTCGATGGACGTGCTGTCGTCGCAGTCGAACCTCTCGGGCTACAAGGCCGTGATCGATGCGGCGGGTCTCTACGGCCGCATCTTCCCGCAGCTGATGACCTCGGCCGGCACGATCGTACCGGCGCGCGTCTTCGTGATGGGCGTGGGCGTTGCGGGCCTGCAGGCGATCGCAACGGCCAAGCGCCTCGGCGCAATCGTCTCGGCAACCGACGTCCGCTTGGCGACCAAGGAACAAGTTCAATCGCTCGGCGGCACGTTTGTCATGGTCGAGGACGAAGAAACGAAACAAGCCGAGACCGCCGGCGGTTACGCCAAGGAAATGTCCGACGCCTACAAGCAGAAACAAGCCGCGCTCATTTCCGAAACGATCAAAAAGCAAGACATCGTCATCACGACCGCGTTGATCCCAGGTCGCCCCGCGCCGGTTCTTTTGACCGAAGCGATGGTACGCACGATGAAGCCGGGCTCCGTGATCGTCGATCTGGCGGCAGAGCAGGGCGGCAACTGCCCGCTGACCAAGGCTGGCGAGACGATCGAAGTGAACGGCGTGAAGATCGTAGGTGCCGTCAACCTCGCGGGCCGTCTCGCCGCGGACGCGTCCTCGCTATATTCGAACAATCTCGTGAACTTCCTGACGCCGTTCGTCGACAAGACGACAAAGGCGCTGAAGCTCGACCCGAACGACGACATCATCAAGGGCACGTGCCTGACGCGCGGCGGTGAAGTCGTGCACCCCGCCGTGAAAGCCTGACGGAGAAAACATGGAAGCGATCGATCCCTTCATCTTCCGCCTCTCGATCTTCGTGCTGGCGATCTTCGTGGGCTACTACGTGGTGTGGAGCGTGACGCCTGCACTGCACACACCGCTGATGTCGGTCACGAACGCGATTTCGTCGGTGATCATCGTCGGCGCCTTGCTCGCAGTCGGCGTGGATCTGCTGTCGGCAGGCGAGGGCGGTTGGGTAGCCAAAATCTTCGGCGTGCTCGCCGTAGCGCTCGCCAGCGTGAATATCTTTGGTGGCTTCCTCGTCACCCAACGAATGCTCGCGATGTACAAGAAGAAAGAGAAGAAGTGAGCGTCATCGGAGATTTATAGTCGGTGGATCCAGTCGGCACGCAATGGTTTGGGTTAGCACTCGTGGTGGTCGGGTTTGTCGCGTTTTTGGCTGGCCTATACCTCACGCCACGCAAGGACGATGCTAAAGGTGCGGTCAACAAGCATATCTGGAAGTGGGAGGGGCCAGCGATGATCATCACTGGTTTGGGGCTTAATCTCTATCCGTTCGATTGGATGCTCTATTCGGGAGTCGCTATCATGCTCATTGCAAGCGCGATTGGCGTGATGTTCGCGCTCAAGGCTGAAGCGGACAAGAAGAAGCGCGGGGAAAGCTTTAGCAATGAGCGGTGAAGGCGGCATCTCCTTGTTCGATTTCGTGGCGGTGGGCCTCGCGATGGCAGCTGTCGGCGAGATCGTCGCCGGTCAGTTCTTCGCAAGCCGGCCGGACACGCACAAACTCATCCCGCATCTCTTGCTGTGGGAAGGCGTCGCGATGCTCGCCTGCGCGGGCATCGTTTACATTCGCCAAGACTTCGGCGTCAGCACGCTCGTCGCCATGATCGCAATCTGGATGGCCGGCGCGGCGGTCGGTCTGCTCCGCGCCGGCGTCTTCGACGCACCCCGAGAATAAGAAGAGAAGGTTGAACCAGACGATGACCGCCGATCTCGCCGCACTTCTCTATCTCGTCTCGGGCGTGCTTTTCATTATGGCTCTGCGTGGCCTGTCGAACCCCGAGTCCTCCAGGCGCGGCAATCAGTACGGCATGATCGGCATGGCGATCGCAGTCGCGACCACGCTTGCGGTCGCAGCCCCCAGCGATACGCTAACGTGGCTTCTCATTCTCGTGGGCGTTGGCATTGGCGGCACGATCGGCGCGATTACGGCAAACCGCATCGCGATGACGCAGATGCCCCAACTCGTCGCTGCATTTCACAGCCTCGTCGGCCTAGCGGCCGTCTTCGTCGCCGCAGCGGCACTCTACGCGCCGCAAGCGTTCGGGATCGGCGAACCCGGCAACGTGCACATGCAGTCGCTGATCGAAATGTCGTTGGGCGTGGCGATCGGCGCGATCACATTCTCAGGTTCGATCATCGCCTTCGCGAAACTGAACGGCAACATGTCTGGCGCACCGATCATCCTGCCAGGGCGCCACGTCCTCAACATCGCCCTCTTCGCCGCCGTCGTGATCATGATCGTCTTGCTGGTCGTGAGCCACGGCGCATCGACCTGGACGTTCTGGGCGGTCACCGTCCTGGCGATCGTCCTGGGTGTCACGCTCATCATCCCGATCGGCGGCGCCGACATGCCGGTCGTCGTCTCGATGTTGAACTCATATTCCGGTTGGGCGGCAGCAGGCATCGGCTTCACGCTGGAAAACTCAGCACTCATCATCACCGGCGCGCTCGTCGGCTCGTCCGGCGCGATACTCTCCTACATCATGTGTAAGGGCATGAACCGCTCCTTCATCTCGGTGATCTTGGGCGGCTTCGGCGGCGAGGTTGCGGCAACCGGCAAGACGGAATCGCGTCCGGTGAAGTTGGGCTCGGCCGAAGACGCTGCCTTCATCATGAAAAACGCATCCAGCGTCATCGTCGTCCCCGGCTACGGCATGGCCGTGGCACAGGCTCAGCACGCGCTTCACGAAATGGCGAACAAGCTGAAGAAGGAGGGCGTGAAAATCTCCTACGCCATCCATCCCGTGGCAGGCCGCATGCCCGGCCACATGAACGTGCTGCTCGCCGAAGCAAACGTGCCGTACGACGAGGTGTTCGAACTCGAAGACATCAACAGCCAGTTCCCGACCGCCGACGTCGCCTATGTCATCGGCGCGAACGACGTAACGAACCCATCCGCGAAAACCGATCCGAAGTCGCCAATCTACGGCAAGCCGATCCTCGACGTCGAAAAGGCGAAGACGGTGCTGTTCATCAAGCGCGGCATGGGCTCGGGCTACGCCGGCGTCGAAAACGAACTCTTCTTCCGCGACAACACAATGATGCTCTTCGGCGACGCAAAGAAAATGACGGAAGAAATCGTCAAGGCATTGGGATGACGCCGCACATCCGTGACGCCGATCTTTCGCGCGACACGCCGCTGCTGCAACAGTTCATCGTGGGCTCGAACACCCACGAGGCGCAGTTCGAATCCGACCGCCGCCTCGACGCGAATGCAGGCGTGGAATATCTGCTGCAACTCGTCGACAGCGCAGCGAAGAAGCAAGGCCGCATTTTCGTTGCGGAAGAGGCGGGCGCGCCCATCGGTTGGGTCGTGTGCTACGTCGAACAGCACGAGCCCTTCGTGAAAGAAGAAGAGCGCCCGTACGGCTATGTCTCCGAATTGTTTGTGGACGAGGCCTTCCGCGGCCGTCACGTCGGTCGGGCGCTGCTGGATGCCTGCGAAGATCACTTCCGGGCGCTGGGCCTGAAAACCGTGCTAATCGCCGCACTCTCCGCGAACACCCGCGCTATGAATGCCTACCGCGCAACGGGTTACACAGATTACGCTATTAACCTTCGCAAGGTACTCTAGGCCGCTTCTCACCCATCTGTGAAACGGGCTAGAGATGAAGCCTCTCGAGTGCCAAAGGATTCGCGTGATGACGATGCGCCGCTTCGCTCCTCTCCTGGTCGCCACTTTGTTTCTGGCGGTGGCTGGTTGTACGAACCCGTTCTCCAGCACCCAATCGAGCGGCGCCCCGGCGCCCGCAGAAGCGCCTGAGGTCAAGGCCGCGATCGAACAGTTCGTCGCCAAATACAATTCGCATGACGCCGCCGGTGTCGCCGAGTTCTACGCCGACGACGCGAATTTCCGCTGGATCGAAGACGGTCGCTTTGTCTACGAAGGCCGCACCGCCGCGGTGACTGGTCTCACGAGCTTCTTTGCAGGCTTCGGCGATAGCCGCCTGGACGCCTACGACATCAAAGTATCGATGCTCACCGACGAATCCGCGGTCGCGTCCTTCAAGTTCAGCCAGGTCGTGGCCGCGAACGGCCAAGCCTCGCTCAAGTTCGAAGGCACGATGTCGCTGGCCATGTCCGACCGCGATGGCGGCTGGAAGATCGTCGTCGGCCACAAAAGCTCGAATGGCGGCCCGCACTAACCTTAGCTGGCGAAATCACGACCTTTTGTTCAGTTGATCTGCGCCTGCACGCCGTGGTTCTGTCCCTCTTGGGGGCAGGGTAGTTGGCGTAATGGGGGACGCAGTCCTCGAGTTGACAGGCGTGACCAAGCGGTACGGCGATTTCCTCGCCGTAGACCGCGTGACGTTCGACGCGCCGCGCGGCCGGATCTTGGGGCTCCTCGGGCCGAACGGCGCCGGTAAGACTTCGACGCTACGCATGATCCTCGGCATCACCGCACCGACTGAGGGCGAGATCACGATCTTCGGCCGTGCGCCGGGGCGCGCCGTGCAACGTCGCATCGGCTACCTGCCGGAAGAACGCGGCCTCTACAAACGCATGACCGCGCTCGACACGATTGCCTACTTCGCGAAGCTCAAAGGCATGTGGGGCGGCAAAGCCCGCCGCCGGGCCGGCGAACTGCTCGATGAGCTTGGCCTCGGCGACGTCAAGGACAGGCGCATCGAAGCGCTGTCCAAAGGCATGGCGCAGAAGGTGCAGCTCGCAACCGCGATCGCGCACGAACCCGAACTCGTCATCCTCGACGAACCATTCTCGGGGCTCGATCCCATCAACCAGAACGAACTCGAAGTCGCGATCCGGCGCCTAGCAAATGCAGGCACGACTGTGCTGTTCTCGACTCATACGATGAGCCATGCCGAGCGTCTCTGCGACCGCTTCGTGATCCTGGTGAAAGGCCGCAAGGCATTCGACGGCACGCTGGAAGAAGCACGCGCCGAAATTCCGCGCACGATCAAACTCGAATCCGCAAACGACTTGAGCTTCCTCTCCGCCGTCAAAGGCGTGACCGATGTCGTGGCCCCGCACGACGACATCAAGCATTGGGAAATCGTCCTCGCGAAGGGCGCCGATCCGCAAGCCGTCCTGGCCGCCTGTTTCGAACACGGCGCGAAGCTGACCCGCTTTGATTCCTCCCCGCCCACGCTGCACGAAGTCTTCGTCGTGCTCGCCGGTGGCGACGTCGGGGATGCCGAACCATGAGACAGGTCTGGCTGATCGCCTGGCACGGCTTTATCCAGCACGTGACGTCGCGCGCGTTTCTGTTCGGCTTGCTGATGCTCCCGCTCTACATGCTGATCGGCGGCGCGGCACCGACCGCATCGCAAGCCCCGCTCGATGCACTGGGCGGCTCGATCCGCCATTTCGCAGTCGTGGACAAGACGGGCGTCATGCTGCCCGCAATCGACGCCGCCCTCGAACGTGACGTGACCGCGCGCGGGCTGATCGTGCTCTCGGCTTATGCCGACGAAAACGTCGACAAAGATCGCCTGCGCGACGAGGCCCCCGAGCTTGCAAACCTGCTGCTCGATGGCGATGCGTTCAGCGAAGCCTCGATCGACGCCATCGAAGCGCGCGGCGGCGTGAGCCAAACCTTTGTGGATCTGCGCCAATACCTGAAGCCGGACTCGCCGAACTTCATCGCCCCCGTGCGCCGCTTCTTCCGCGTTGACCTGCCCGAAGACATCGACGACAGCGACGACATGCTGCGCGCGGCCGAACCTTATCTCGCTGCCGATAAGCTGATCCCGGGCCCATACGGACCCGTCGCGCTCTGGGCGATCTTGTTCATCCCGAAGGACTTCCTTGAGGGCAAGGCGAACGCGACCTACGTCACCGACGACACGAACCGCGTGTTCCTGCGCGAAGTTCTGCGTCAAGCGCTCGACAGCGAACTGAAACGTCGCCAAGCCCAAGCGCTCGGCGTGCCGAGCGAAGAGACCACCAAGCTGCTGACCACAGCCGGGCGGATCGAAACGCTCGACCCCGATCCCGATCGTCTGGGCGCGCTCAGCCACGTGCGCCAGCTGAACGTGATCGGTGCCGTGGTCGTTTATCTGATGCTGTTCATGGCCGTCTTCATGACCGCCAACATGGTCGTGATGGCGCTGGTCGAGGAAAAGAGCAATCGCGTTGCTGAGCTGCTGCTCTCGTGCGTACGCGCCGAGACGTTGATGGCGGGCAAACTGTTCACCGGCCTGCTGCTCGCACTGCTGCTTGTCGGCGTCTGGGCGACAAGCGCCTATGCCAGCGTCGATACGTTATTCCCGACCGCGAAGGTGGTCGTCGAAAACCTGACCGCGAACTTCAAGGACCCCGCACAGTTCCTGATGCTCTTCACGTTCTTCTCGCTGGCCTACCTGACTGTGGGCTCGTTCTTCCTCGCAGCCGGCAGCGCTGCGACCTCAATCACCGACGCACAGACGATCGTGGCGCCCGCGACCATGATCTCGCTCCCGATTTTCATGCTGCCGATCGCCGTCGCGTATGATCCGGCAGGCCCACTCGCGCGCTTTGCGTCTTATCTCCCGGTCTTCGCGCCGTTCACGATGATGGTGCGCTCGTTGAGCGCGCCCGAAGGCATCGACGTCCTGGGCGCGCTCGTCGTGAGCGTACTGACGCTGTGGTGGATGATCCGCCTGGTCGCTCGCGTCTTCCGCGCGAACCTTCTGCGGCCGGATTCCGGCGGTACGTTCTTCGGTTTCCTGCGCGACCTATTCGGCCGCCGCAGGCCCACTTGAATCAATGAGGCCGCCGAGCGAACCCGACGGCCTCAACCCCTCGAACTCTGAAACTGGTTTTAGCGCGGGCCGCCCGGGCCACGCGGCTTCATCACCTTCGGCGTGCGGGGCAGAACGCCCTCGCGTTGCAGCTTCTTGCGTTGCAGTTTGCGCGCGCGGCGTACGGCTTCGGCCTTTTCGCGTGCACGCTTCTCGGACGGCTTCTCGTAGTGATTGCGCAGCTTCATCTCGCGGAACAGGCCTTCGCGCTGCATCTTCTTCTTCAGCGCCTTCAGGGCCTGGTCGACATTGTTGTCACGCACGATGATCTGCAAAGGAAGCCTCCGGCTAAACAAAACCGGGCAACGCCGTGGTTAGCGCTGCCCGCCAATTCGGCGCGGGTGATACCAGAGGGATGCGGCGCTGTCCACCCTTGGAAGGCAGGGCTAGGGCCGTCATATAACCCCTATGACCATCCGAAAAATCGCACGTATGGGCCATCCCGTGCTGGGTCAAAAGGCCGAGGCCGTCACCGATATGGCCGACCCCGAACTGCGACGACTTGTCGAGGACATGGTCGAAACCATGATCGACGCGAACGGCGCAGGTTTGGCCGCGCCCCAGGTACACGAATCGATCCGCCTGGTGATCTTTCAAGCGCCGGCCCACCGCTCCGACCCAGGCTTGAGCGAGGACGAGGCGTTCGATCACACCGCAGCGCTGACGGTGCTCGTAAACCCCGAGATCGAGATCCTGTCGCCTGAGACTGAGGGCGGCTGGGAAGGCTGCCTCTCCGTCCCGGGCCTACGTGGCTGGGTCGAACGCCCGGCCCACATCCGCTATCGGGGGATGGGCCTCGACGGCAAACCGATCGAACGCGTGGCCAAGGGCTTCCATGCCCGCGTCGTCCAGCACGAATGCGACCATCTTGATGGTATCCTTTACCCGCAACGCATGAGCGACCTGACGAAGCTCATCTTCGAAAGCGAGACGAAACATTGGCTCGAACCAAAAGAGTGAAGGGCACCGCCACTGCGACCGACACGTGGCGCGAAAAGATCCTCGCCGAGGCGCTGGCCCACGTCGCCTTTGACGGCTGGCACGATAAGACGTTGAAGGCCGCCGCCGAGAAGGTTGGCGCCAGCGATGCCGAACTGAAAGCGGCGTTCCCGCGCGGGGTCGCCGACGCGCTTCTCTTCTTCTCCAGCGAAGCCGACCGCCAAGCCACCGAGGCGATCGAAGCCGCCGACCTCAAGTCCATGCGCGTACGCGAGCGCGTCACGTTCGCCGTCCGCCAACGCGTCGAAGCTGTGATGAAGCACAAAGAAGCCGCACGCCGTGGCGCCGCGGTCTTTGCGCTGCCGCAGCACGCAATCGACGGCGCGACCGCAGTCTATCGTACGGTCGATGCTCTTTGGCGCGCCGTCGGTGACACGTCCGCCGACTTCAATTTCTACACCAAGCGTTTGCTGCTCTCGGGCGTCTTCACGACGACCATGCTCTACTGGTTCGCCGACAACAGCGAAGACGCCGAAGACACCTGGAAGTTCCTCGATCGCCGCATCGCCGACGTCATGCAGATCGAAAAGGTCAAATCGCAAGTGTTCAAATTCGCCGAGACGCTCCCGAACCCACTGACGATCTTGGGCGCGCTGCGCTACCCGAAGCGCTGAACTACTTCTCCGGCCGAAGGCCCAGCGGATAGAGCCGCGTCACGTGCCCCATCTTGCGCCCCGGCCGCGCTTCGCCCTTGCCGTAAAGATGCACTGCCGTTGAGGGTTCGCGCGCGTACTGCTCCCACGCGTTCGCTTCTTCGCCCAGCAAGTTCGTCATCACCGCATCCGAATGGCGCGCCGGATCGCCGAGCGGCCAACCCGCGATCGCGCGGATGTGCTGCTCAAACTGGCTGACCGCACAGGCGTCGATCGTCCAGTGTCCGGAATTGTGCACGCGCGGCGCGATCTCGTTGACGAGCAAACGACCATCGCGCGTCTCGAACATCTCGACCGCCATCACGCCGACGTAGTCGAAGGCTTCCAGCAATTGCGCTGCAATCTTCGCCGCCTCGGCCTTCACCCGCTGCGC
>JANLXP010000741.1:0-4474 GCA_031365165.1 Alphaproteobacteria bacterium | reverse complement strand
GCGTTTGCCCATGTCGCCCAAACCGCGCCGGAAACCCAGTCGGCGGCCCTGCGTGGCACGGCAGCAATGAACGATCTGGCTTCCCTGCCGCAGCCGCCCCAGCTCGAGGCGTCGTATCTGGCGCTGCGCACAGCGCTCGATCGCCTGGCCGTAGCCGATCAAGACCGCCAACTCGGCGGAGTGGCCTCGGCGTTAAACTGGAGCCAAGGCCTCCTCATCGCAGCACTCTTTGTGCTCGTGATCGGCTTGCTGATTGTGGCCGGCCTGTTGCAGTTGGGAATCATTCAGCCGTTAAAGAGTCTGGAGCGCAGCCTCGCGTCCGTCGGCGATGGCGCGGTGACAGAAAAGGTCTGGGGCACGGAGCGCGCTGACGAATTCGGCGCCATAGCTCGCGCCGGCGAAAGGCTCCGCCACAGCCTGACTGAAACCACGGCGCTCAAAACGCTGGCCGAGAAGGGCCAACTTCACATCGCGTTGGACGGCAGTTCGTCGCTGCTGCTGCAGCGCCTCGCCGACGAGGTGACGAACACGACAAACGCGTTAAAGGCCGCAGCCGCCGATTTCGCGAAGCTGCAAGAGGGCAATCGCCGCCAATTCGACACGGCCCTGGAAAACTTAACGGCCTCGACCGCCGGCACGAACCAAGCAGCAAACGCGCTCCGCCAAAGCGCGACGGCCTCGGTTGAGGAAGTTCGCAAAGGCAACGCCGACCTCAAGACATCGGCTGATGAGCGCCTCCAACAGCTGGACCGCCTGGCCGCGCGCTACGCGAAGAGCAACGACGATATCGGTGCGATGGCGTCGGAAATCCGCGACCAGACGACGCTCGTGACTGAGAACCTAAGCGCGACGGCGCTGTCACTGCAGCAAACCGTCGAGAGCGTCAGCCAGTCCTACGCGCAGATCGCGGCCGGCGCCGACACGACGAACGAAAAGGTCCGCACGCTTGCTGCGCGCCTCAGCGAAACGATCGGCCTTACCGACGAACGCTTAAGCCGCAAGCTGGCCGCCCTCGACACGCTGGAACAAACCGTAAGCGCCAACATGGCGAGCCTTCGCGCACGGGCCGAAGAAGCGTCGGCCGCCATGAACACGATGGCCGAGCGGCAGAACACGCGCGAAGACAACGACCTCAAGGCGGCCATCGCGAAACTCGATCAAATCGCCGAACGCCTGGCCAATCCGGCGGCAGAGCCCGCAAACGCAGCCCAAGACCTTCACGCGCTGGCAAACGGCCTGCAGGGCCAACTCGAAACCGTGCGCAGCGAGATCCGAGACCTCGCGATCCGCATGACGGAGGAGCGCCTGCTCTCGACATCGGCCGCAAGCCCGCTGATGGGAAGCGACGCTGCCACTCTGTCCCCAACACCGCAACGCTCGCTGGCCGACGTGCCCGGCGAAGAGATCATGGCGCGCCTGAAAGACCTGGCGGCAGAAATGAACGCGGCGCAGGAGCACACCGATCACACCGCCGCACTCAAATCCGCGCTCGGCAAGTTCGCGGCCGACGTTAAGGACTTGGGGGCCAGCGCCGATCACGCAGCACGCCTGAAGGCGATGGGCCGCGCACTCGACCAACACGCCGAAGACATCGAAGCGCACATGCCGGCCGTCGAACCGTCGACCGCGCTGCGCACCGAACTTGCCGCCATCACCGGCGAACTGCGCGCGATCGCGGCAAGCGCACAGGCCAACGGCACGAAAGACGGCCCGCGTCTGCGCGAATCCGCGATCGAGGTCGGCGCCCGCGCGGAGTCGCTGTTCTCCTATCTGAACCAAACGCATCCGGATCAGGGCGACGAGCAAGCGGAGGACGAGTTCGGTCCCGCACCCGGCACAACGAACGACATCGCCGCCTTGGCGCAATTAATCGATCGCATGGAAGCGCGGGCATCGTCGCTGGCGGCCCAAGAAGCCGATCTCAACACGAACGGCGCTATCCACATGGTGTTCGAGTCGATCGGCCGCCTGAACAACATCGCAACCGCCCTCGCCCGCGCCGGTCACGCCGAGCGCCAGCGTCACGCGACGCACTAGGTCACTTCGGCAAAATCGCGAACGGATCTTCCCCGGGCAGACCCAGATCGTTGCTCTTCGCGCGCGCACCGTTGGCCTGCCACTCTGACCCCGGTTTTATCCAGCGCTTCTTACGGCCGGCTTCTTCAAGCGACATCGTCGTTGAGTCGTTGCCGAGCATCACCCCGGAATCGCCTTGCCGGTTCAACGGGTCGCGCATCCCCAGATCCACATTGCCGAGATTGAATTCCGGACAGTCCCGGCGCACCGCATCGCTCAGCGACATGTCGCGATTGCAGAGGTATTTCCAAACCGCGAGCGCCGGATCGCCGAAATGCTGCCGCCGCTCAGACGTGACACCCAAAGGCTCGCGCGGCCTGAACCGCGGCGCCATCACGACCGCATCCGAGGGCCCAGCCAAATCGACGTCAGGCGGCGGAGGTGGTGGCGCTGCGATGGCGAAGATGTGCGGCTCGACGTCGCCGCGCTCCGGCAATTGAAACGAAATGGAAAGCGCCAGACCCACCAAAGCCAAGACGTGAACGACCAACGCCCCCAAAAGGGCCATGGCCAGACGGCTGGTTTGATCGACGCGCACCCGAAACCATCGGCGAAATCGCCAGGCAGGGCAAGAAACAGGCGGGGGCGTGGAAGCTGGGTTCTTCCACGCCCGTAACCCATCAGCAATGGGGGTTGCTGGGTGGCCGCCTCTTTGCCGGAGAGCCGGTTAAATGGGGGACGACTCGGCCGGCGGGGGACTCGAACCGGCCTCTGGGGGAGGCCGGGTTACTAACAAGTTGCAGCCTAAGACCCACCCCTTAACAAAATACTAAAGCGAGCGCGGATCGCTAAGTTCTCGTAAAATGTGCACGAGCCGTCCCGGATTCTCCTATCAGGGGCGATGTCCAACTGCAGCCGCTGCGAATGGCCTTCCAAGCGTTCCAAACGTTCCCTTGTTCTCTTGTTCTCTTTCGCCTGAGAGTTTGCCCCTCACCGCCAATGAAGCGGCAGACGGCACGATGGGTTGGTCGCGGTGAATCCGGCTCTACTTCAGACGCACGCCAGCCTCTTGCTTCCTTAAGGAGCAAGCTCTCCCTGCGTGCAGGGCAAGTTGGCAACGGCACGGCCTTGAGAGCTCGCGCGAGAGAACAAAGGAACGTTTGGAACGCTTGAACGCCTAAACGCTATCGAGCACAGCGGATCGCTCAGTTTGTTCACCCGATTATCTAGTGCCGATCTGCGCCAAGAGAAGTCGCTGCATGTCCCGCGCTTTGTCGCGCACAGACTGTCGCAGATAGAGGCTAGCCCTGACTGCGCACCCGGATCAGCCCTTCTTGCGCAACCGATGCAACGAGCTTCCCGTCCGCCGCAAACACGCTGCCGCGGTTAAACCCGCGCCCGCCCGCGGCACTCGGACTGTCTTGCGCATAGAGCAACCACTCGTCCACGCGGAACGGATGGTGGAACCACATCGCATGATCAAGGCTCGCCGACTGCAGCCGGCCCGAGAACCAGCTGATTCCATGCGGCATCAAACACGTGTCCAGCAGCGTCATATCGGACGCGTAGGCCAGCACGCATTGATGCATGGCAAGCTCGCTCGGCATGTCGCCGCGCACCTTCATCCAAACGTGCTGGTACGGCGGCGCCTTCTTCGGATTGATCAGATCGTCGTCGTCCTCGACCGGCCTAAGCTCGATCGGATTGACCCGCGTCACGTGCTCGCGCACCGCCTCCGGCAGCTGATGCGCAAGACGGCGGCGCCGGTCCTCTTCGCTCTCAAGCCCGTCCGGCCCTTTGACCTTCGGCATATCGAACTGATGCTCAAGCCCCTTCTCCGGCACTTGAAACGAGGCCGAGAGATTGAAGATCTGCTCGCCGTGCTGCACCGCCACTACGCGCCGTGTCGTAAAGCTCTTGCCGTCCCGCGCGCGGTCGACCTCATAGAGGATCGGCACCTTCGGATCGCCCGGCCTGATAAAATATGCGTGAAGAGAATGACACACCCGCTCCTCGACGGTTCGGTACGCGGCGACCAGCGCCTGGCCCAAAACCTGGCCCCCGAACACGCGTTGCGAGCGATCTTTAGGGCTCACACCCCGGAAAATATTCACTTCGATCGCCTCAAGGTTGAGGAGATCGAGGACTTCTTTGATCGTGCCGCCGTTCATTTGCCTCAAATAGTCCCCATATGGGCGTTGGGCCGATTTGTTAGGGGCTGATGGTGCGCTCGCGCAAGAGCACCGGCAGCGCATTCGAGGGACAATCCGATGGACGTTGCCGATTTCTTCGCTCGCGCGTGGGACACCTTGCTGTGGTTCGCGCAAACCGTCATCGGCACGGTCGCCACCTCAATCTTCGGCGGCTGGAACGCCGTCTTCGGCCTAGCCGCCGTAGCCCTGGTGCTCTTCCTCGTAACCAGAGTCTTCGTCCGCCGCTCCGGCGACTAACTACTGCA